>NZ_LZKF01000219.1:0-9121 GCF_001672665.1 Mycobacterium sp. E2238
CCGTCGGCGACCATGTGCCGCATCAGCTCGGCATCGTCGGCCATCAAACGGTTCCGTGTGCGATGGTCGAGCAGGATTCTGGCGTGGGTTTCCGCCATCGCGCCGACCTGCTCAGCCAGCGTGTTCTTCTTGGACATGGCGGAAGCGACCTCCCGATAAAACCGCTGCGCACCGAATTCGATCGCGGCGTCGATGAGCATGTTGCGGTCTTCGAAGTACCGGTACACCGTGCCCCGCGAGACCTTCGCCATGCGCGCCACGTCCTGCACACTGGTGCGCTGGATGCCCAGCTGGGCGAAGCATTCGTTTGCCGCGTCGAGAATCTGGTCCCGGCGGTCGACGTCGGCGCCGGCCGCCGATTCGCTGGTGACCGGATCAGTCAACATCTCACTCCTACGAAGGCCAAGGGCGGTGATCTCAGCTCTTCATGCTACGCGACGTGCGGCTTTGCGCCCGGGAGCCGCACCGGCCCTGCGAAGACTGCCGCACCCCTGGGTCCTTCGCACGGCGGGGGTTCGAGGCGGGTGTACTAGGCACCGCCGCGGCGATCTGCAATCATTGGATAATTGAACGCTTAATGTTCCATTGTTACATCGCAGCAAGGAGTGGTCTTGTCTCGTCTCGAGGACAGATACGCGCTGGTTACCGGCGGGGCTCAGGGGTTGGGCGGGGCCATCGCCGAGGAGTTGGCCAGCCTGGGCGCTCACGTTTCGATCGTCGATCTCAACGGGGAGAAGGGCCTTGAGCGCGTCGAGCGCATTCGGGGCAATTCCGGGCGGGCCTCCTTCATCAGGGCCAACGTCGCCCATCGCGATGCGATTGAAGCCGCCGTTCAGGAGGCGGCGGAAACCGGGGGCGGCCGCATCGACGTCTTGGTCAACGCGGCGCAGTTCTTCGCCATGCCGAAGGCGCTGGAATTGGTCACCGATAAGGATTGGGAGCTTTCCGAGGCCACGGGGCCCAAGGCTACGTTCCGGTTCATGCAGCTCTGCTTCCCGTTCCTGCGCGAGTCGGGGCGGGCGTCGGTGATCAACTTCGTGTCGGGCTCCGCCCTCGCCGGCATCGCCTACACCGCTCCCTATTCGGCGGCCAAGGGCGCGGTGGCGGCGCTGACCAAGGTGGCCGCCAACGAGTGGGCTCGCCACCGCATCCGCGTCAACGCGGTGTGCCCGTTCGCCCTTACGGAGGCCCAGGAGAAACTGATCGGCACCGAGTGGGACAACTACACGCGGACGGCCGCGGCCTCGCCGATGAAGCGCGGCGCCAGCCCCGTGGAGATCGCGCCCGCCGTGGCCTTCCTCGCGGGGGACGACGCGGCGTTCGTGACCGGCACGGTGCTCCACGTCGATGGGGGCATGACCGAACTGTCTACGGTGGACTACTCGCAATCGCCGGGAGTATTTGGCTAGCAGTCGAATCGCCTATATACCCCATGACTCACATACCAGACACTTCCCGGCCGGTTCCAGCGCTGACCGCTCTAAGTCGGCCCTTCTGGACCGCCGGTGCCGACGGAGTGCTGCGCATGCAACGCTGCACCGACTGCGGGCGGTTGTGCCACCCGCCCGCGCTGCTGTGCCCTGTCGACCACGCGGCGACCGAGTATGTCGACCTCAGCGGCCGCGGGTTCGTCGAATCCTGGACGGTGAATCGCCATCAGTGGTTCCCGGGGTTCGCGCCGCCCTATCTGATCGCATTCGTCACTCCGGTCGAGGACAGGAGGGCGCGCCTGCTGACCAACCTGGTGAACGTTCATCCCGCCGAGGTCACCGCGAACATGCCCGTTCGGGTGACGTTCGATCGATGCCTAGACGGTGAAGACGAGGTGTTCATTCCATTGTTCGAGCCGGAGCGCTGGTGAATAAGGGGGTGACCGATCGGGCGGTCATCAGCGGTATCGGTCAGTCGGCAATCGGCCGCCGGCTGGGGCGGGACCCGCTGGAGCTGACCGCCGAAGCGTGTCTGGCCGCGGTTGCCGACGCGGGTCTGTCGTTGGCCGACATCGACGGGCTCACAACATATCCCGGGTCGTCGCAACCGGGCGTCGGGTTCTCGGGGGCGTCGTTGCGGGACATCCACGACGCGCTGGGAATCCAGCCGAACTGGGTCGCCGGGGGAGTGGAATCCCCTGGGCAGCTGGGCGCCGTGGTGGACGCAATGCTCGCTGTCGCGGGCGGGCTTGCCGACCACGTCCTGTGTTGGCGCAGCATCTGGGAGGGCACGGCTCAGGGCGCCGGCCGGCGCAAGGGCTACGGGTCTGGCGGCGGCCGCCCCGCCGGGATGCTGGGCTGGCAGATGCCATTTGGTGCGACGGCGGCCAACCTGGCGGCGCTGCAGATTCGCGCGCGAATGCTGCGGTACGGCCTGACTCGGGAGCAACTCGCGTCGATAGCCATCGCGCAACGGGCCCACGCCGCCCGCAACCCCACGGCGATCTATCGCGACCCACTCGACCTGGACGCCTATCTGGGCGCGCGCATGGTTTCTGACCCGTTGTGCATGTTCGACTGTGACATCGCCTGCGACGGGGCGACCGCATTCGTCGTTTCGCGTGCCGAGCACGTCGCGGGGCTGGACCACCCGGGGGTGTCGGTGGAGGCCCTCGACTGCGCCCACCACGACCGGTTCACCTGGGAGGGAGGTGAAGACATCACCCGCATCAGTTCGCGCTGGTCCACGATCTGGGATCGCACCGACTTCACCATCGCCGACGTCGACGTGGCCTCGTTGTATGACGGGTTCAGTGTCTTCGTGCTCTGCTGGCTGGAGGACTTCGGTTTCTGCCCGGTCGGCGAATCCGGCGCGTGGGTCGCCGATCCGGGGCGCATCTCGCTGGGCGGACAATTTCCCATCAACACTGCCGGAGGGCAGCTATCCGGAGGACGTCTGCACGGCTTCGGACATCTGCATGAAGCGTGCCTGCAAATCCGTGGCGAGGCGGCTGCGCGACAGGTCGACGGCGCGAAGCTGGCCGCGGTCGGTGTCGGGGCGGCCAACAGCGGCACCACCGCGATGCTGCTGCGGCGGGCCTGAGAATGCCGTCGTGCACAATGATCGTGCGACTCCGAGGAGGTAGTTGATGGCCGAAGATCAGGCGCCGAAGTTGGGCTTCATCGGGCTGGGCAATCTTGGTGCGCCCATGGCCAAGCGGCTGGTCGGCTGGCCGGGCGGGTTGATCGTTTTCGACGTAAGGCCGGATGCGACAACGTCATTCGCCGACGCCGGAGTGCAGGTCGCCGACACCGTGGATGATGTGGCGGCCGCAGACATCATCAGTGTCATGGTGCTGAACGACGAGCAAGTGCGCGACGTCGTGGCACGGCTCGCCCCGCTCGCCAAGCGCGGCACCGTCATCGCGATCCACTCGACGATAGACCACAGAACCGCGGTCGAACTCGCGGCAGAACTGGAGCCGACCGGCGTTCACGTCATCGATGCACCGGTCAGCGGCGGCGTGGAAGCGGTGAAGACGGGTGACCTGGCTGTCATGGTGGGTGCCGAACGGGACGTCTACGACCGCGTCAAGCCGGCCTTCAAGCAGTGGGCGTCGATGGTGGTTCACGCGGGGGCACCCGGCTCGGGGACCCGGATGAAGCTGGCGCGCAACATGCTGACTTTCACCTCTTTTGCGGCCGCCTGCGAAGCGATGAAGCTCGCCGAGTTGGCGGGTCTCGATGTGCAAGCGTTCAGCCGGGTTGTGCGCCACACTGACGCACACAGCGGTGGCACCGGTGCAATGATGTTCCGCGATGACATGAGCAAGCCGCTCGCCCCAGACCACTTTCTTTACCAGCCCTTCCTGCACACCCGCGACTTGGGAGAAAAGGACCTCAGCCTTGCCCTGGGGCTCGGCGGGGAAGTGGGAGTGGATCTGCCGCTGGCGAACATCGCTCTGCAGACTCTTGCCGAAGGGCTCGGCGTGCCACGCCCCCCGGTGACCGAATCTCCGTGATCAAGAACCGCCGCTCCGCTGCATACAGATTGGCGAGCTGGATTCGATCGAGGTCCAGGGGAGGTGGACGTATCCGCGTGCCTTCACGGCATCCGGCATCTGATGCGGACACGACACCGGCCGATGCGACCCCTGGCGCGCCCGCATCCAGCCCTCCCGGCCAGCGACCTCATATCGGGCCAACCAGCAACATAGCCTCGTGAGGCGCCACCCTGGTCTTGGTCGGCGGCCTGCGCCGCGGTCAACCCGTGACTGTTCGGCCACGCTCAACTCCCTCATCTAGGGAGTGTCAAGGATCAACCGAACCTGGTGTAAAGGATCAACCGAACCACTGTCAGGCAACACGCGAAGACAAAATGTCACCCATCAGCCGAGGTGACACGCCGTGAGTGCCCCCGGCAGGATTCGAACCTGCGACACCGGCTTTAGGAGAGCCGTGCTCTATCCCCTGAGCTACGAGGGCGGGCCGTCTGCGGACACCTGACCGCACCCGGGTCGCGTCCATGAAGGCGTTCAGAAGGTGCATCGAGCGTCCTGCGCCGTGAGTGTAGCCGGTCCACTCATGGCGACAATTGCCCTTCCATGCCTTCGCCCACGGTAGCGGTTGCTCAACGCGGTTGGGTTCCAGCCGGCAATGTCGTCGCCGAGGGTCCCGGTTCGGTCAGTCCTCGTCCTCGATGACGTGCATCGCGGCTTCCTCGGCGGACGCCGCGCCCCCGTCGAGCCCGACGTCTGAGGCGAGCAGTTCATCCTCGTAGTCCCCGCCGAATCCCTCGTCCGGCGCTACCAGGCGGCCGGCTCGGGCGCGGCCCACCTCGCGCCGCTCAGGGAATTCGCACTCGCGCTCGGATGCATCAGAGCGTTGTTGCTCGGCGTCGTCGAGCGGGACGTTGATGCGCGCTGCCGGATCCGGCTCTTCCTCCGCGAGCAGTTGATCCATCGTCTCGCCCGGGCCGAATGCGCCTCGCCCATAAGGCCGCTCGGGTGGTGAATACCCCTCGTCGAGGATGTCGTCCACACCGCGATCTATCAGGGTGTCCTCTGGCTGAAGCTGGTTGTCGTCCTCGCCGCTGTATTCGCCGGCAGCGGGGCCGGTCTCGAAGTGAAAAGTCACGATTCGCCTACCGTGTGTCGTCTGTCCGATTGATACCTATTGTGTTTCACCATATTTGGATCGCTCAAGGCTGCTCAGCCGAGCCGCTCGATCTCGTCGGCCGCGTCGGTCAACGCCGCGGCGAGTTCGCGCGCGGCTATCCCGTCCAGCGCGTCCAGGTGGCGGGCATGCACGGCGATCCACCGGCGCGTCGAGCCGTCGACCTGCTGTCGGCCATAGATCTGAACGCGCGCCCGCCCGCCCCGCCGTGTGGTCCCCTCAAAGTCGCGAAACCAGTTCCTGTCGAGCTGCCAGTCGAAGGTGCGAACCGCACCGTCGGGGGGCGCGATGGTGTCGAATGGCATCCCCGCGGACACGTTCTTGGCGGCCCATTGCCGCGCCATGTCCAGCAGCGTCTGCGGTTCGTCGCGTTCGAGGCGTTCGAGCTGAGCGATCTGCGCAGCGGTGAGCTGGTCGGCCACGTCGCGCCAGGTTTGGGCGGTGTCGTCAGATGTGGTCATGCTCTGCAGTCTGCGCGGCTGACCCATTGCCGGCGAGAGTCGAAAGTCATGTCTTAAGTTCACTTTTGTCGGGTGGGTTCGGCCTGGCAGTGGGCCGCCCTGTGTCAGATTGCGATTCCATGGCTTTACCCAACTCGCGAGGCCCTCTGGTCGGCGCGGGCGCCGGCAATGTCCGGAATAACACTACGCGGCAACCGATTTCGTCAAACACAGCCCAGGACTGCCGAAGGCGCGGAGAATGACGACCGGGATCGTGACTCCGGAAGGGAGCATGCAATGGCCGCAGACCCACAATGCGCCCGCTGCAAACAAACCATCGGACCGGGATGGCTCTACCTGACCGCGAATCGCCGCGGCCAGGCCGCGCCGGCCGATGACGACGCGGTACTGATCCACCTACCCGACGAGTGCCCGCGGGCCGGGGAGCACGTGCCGCCTAGCTAGACATCAAAGCCGTTGCTACGGATTCGCGGTGAGAGCTGCCGGGCTCAGGTGGTCGATGAACCAATCGCGGGCCAGCATCGCGGCTCGCTCGAGCGTCCCAGGTTCTTCGAAGAGGTGGGTGGCGCCCGGCACGACGGCGAGTTCGCACTTGCCGGGGATCGCGGCTCGCGCTTGCCGATTCAGCTCCAGCACCATTTCGTCGTTGCCGCCCACGATCAGCAGCGTCGGCGCGTGCACCCTGGCCAGGAACGGACCCGCGAGATCGGGCCGCCCGCCCCGGGACACCACCGCCGCGACGTTCACGCGCGGGTCGGTGGCGGCGACCAGGGCAGCGCCCGCGCCGGTGCTGGCGCCGAAGTAGCCGACCGGCAACGCGGCGGTGTCTTCCTGGCGGCTCAGCCAGCCGGTGACATCGACCAGTCGGCGCGCCAACAGCTCAATGTCGAACACATTGGCGCGATTTCGTTCCTCTTCCGGGGTGAGCAGGTCGAACAGCAGCGTCGCCAGGCCCGCGTCGTTCAACACGTCGGCCACGTAGCGATTGCGGGGGCTGCGCCGGCTGCTCCCACTGCCGTGCGCGAACAGCACCACGCCGACCGGATGTTCGGGAATCGTCAGATGTCCGGCCACCGACGCCGAACCGGCGCTCACCCTCACTTCCTCGTCGCGTAGGGGCGGGTCGGCCGCGGCGGCGTCGCCGACCGGCCCGCGAGAACCGTCGCGGGCGCGACCGAGGAGCGCGACCACCTCGTCGTCGGACGTCTGGGTGAAGTTGCGGTAGCCCTGCCCAACGGCGAAGAAGAACTCGGGCGTATGCAAACAAACCACGTCGTCGGCGTACCCGGCGAATCGTTCGAAGACATCGCGTCCGCCGATCGGAACGGCCAGCACAACCCTGCTTGCCCCCTGGGCGCGGGCCACCTCGCAGGCGGCTCTGGCCGTCGCGCCGGTCGCGACGCCGTCATCGACGATCACCGCGGTGCGTCCCGCCAACGGGATCCGGTCATGCCCGCTGCGGAACCGTTCCGAGCGACGAGCCAACTCGGCCCGCTGCTTCGCCTCGACGGCGGCAATCTCGTCCGCGGACAACCGGGCCTCCCGCACCACGGCGTCGTTGATCACCCGCACCCCGCCCTCGCCGATCGCCCCGAAGGCCAATTCGGGCTGGAACGGGACCCCGAGCTTGCGCACCACCAGTACATCGAGCGGGGCATGGAGGGCCTTGGCGACCTCGAAGGCCACCGGCACACCGCCGCGTGGGAGGCCCAGCACCACAACACCGTGACCGCGCAACGATTCCAGGCTTCTGCCCAGCTCTCGTCCGGCGTCAACACGATCGTCGAACAGTCTCGAATCGCCGCGCAGCGAAGCCAGCCGTTGCCCCAGCGGCCGCCCCCAATCGCTTTGAGTCATCTCCCGAGTGTGGTCGCCGTCTGCGGGCGCGCCGAAGGGCCCTAAGGCCACTTACGGGGGGACCAACGCCTCCTGACTGCTCCGGGTCACCGCGCGGCGGCCGCAGCCGACCAGTCAGCGCAGTTCCGCGATGACCTTTGCAAAGTTGTCGACGTGGTTGTCCTGGACGGTGATGAACGTGACTCCGTACTTCTCCCGGTACTCCAGCAGCGTGTCGGCCATCTCGCGGGGTGAGCCCGTCAGCACGGAGTGCATGGCCAGGATCTCCTCGTCGGACAACCCCGCCGCGTAGCGACGGGTCATCGTCAGGTCGGGCAGGCTCTCGCCCTCGACCGGGACCGCCGTGACTGCGAGGTTCAATTCGAGCGCGTCGAATCGGTCGCCGGCGGCGTTGCGGACGAACTCGACGCGTTCGGTCAGCGGGTCGTCGGCCTCTTTCACCCTCGAACCGGTCAGCCCGATGATGTCGGCGTGCTGGGCGGCGATGGTCAGCACCCGGTCGCCGTTGCCGGCGATGAGGATCGGTGTCGTCGGGTGATGCTCCTTCAGATACTTGGTCATGTGGTCGAGGTAGTCCACCCGGGCGCCGGCACTGGGGTAGGGGAGCTCTGCGGCGTCGAACTCCTCCTTGACATACCCGGTGCCGAGCCCGATTTCGAGGCGGCCGTTACTGAGCTTGTCCAGGTCGCCCAGGTCCCGGCTGAGCAGGGCGGGCTTGTAGAAGGCGGCGTTGAGCACATACATGCTCAGCTTGAGTTTGTCGGTGACCATGGCGGCCGCGGTCAGTGCCGGAATCGGGGCAACCGCGCCGAGATGGTCTGGCACGCAAAGCACATCGAATCCGATGTCTTCTGCCTGCTTAACCTTGTCGACGAAAGCTGCGCGCGACTTGATGAATCGCATGCTCATTCCGAAGCGAAATTCCTTGGCCACCAAACAACTCCGTTCAACAGATGAGGACAATTACCAACAACGTGCCGCTTCCGCCAATGCTTCGATCAGCGCCGTCGTCACCGGCGACAGGCCGTCGTCGCCGGGCAGCGGGCTGCGCGGGCTCAGACCGCGCACGCGGGGAGACAGTTCCAGCTGCGTCCCGCCGTCGCGCACCCGGTTGACCGGGTTGCCCGGATGCAGACCGCGCAACTCCGGCGGGATGTCCTCGAGGTCGGTGATCACCCGGTAGCCGGTCAACTGAATGTGCCGGGCCAGGTGTGCGGCCAGCGCGCGGTTGCGGCCGCCGGCCAGCAATTGTGTGCTGCGCCCGATGCGGCCGTAGCCGTGCAGCGACACCGCAACGTCGACGTGGTCGAGGAATTCCGCGAGCCGGGGCGACTCGGCCGGGTCGAACAGGGCCGAGGGCAGGTGGTGCGGGTAGCGGTCGGGATGACGCAGCACGTACACCGAGGCGTGTGCGGCGTCGGCGGCACGTTCGGCGATCACGTCGGTCATTTCTTCCAGCCCGCCGCCGTGGATGGCCAGAAAGCCGAAACGCGAACGTAATTGGCTGTCCTCGCTGACGCCGGGCTCGCTCAGCAGCGCTGAAAGCGATTGCGGCGCAGCGCCCGACGCCGGCATCCGGCGAGGCCAGTGCGAGGGGTCCCAGCGCCGCAAGAAGTCGATCCAGCGCTGCGGCAACCCGTGCTGTACGGCGCCGTCGATGATCTTGGGCAGGTAGCCCGGTCGGGGCGGGCCCGGTGT
>NZ_LZKF01000220.1:0-32161 GCF_001672665.1 Mycobacterium sp. E2238
CATAGCGGCCAGTGCCGCGGTGTAAGCGCCGGCCGCCGTCTCGTGCAGCGCGGCCGCGGTGGTGCTCTTGGCGGAGCTTTCAAGCAGCCAGCCCAGGTACGGAGCGTGGGCCGCGACGTACTGTTCGGCGCTGGGGCCCTCCCATGCTCCGCCCTGCACGGCCCCCAGCAGGCCGGTGAGTTCGTCTGCCGCCTCGGCGTATTGAGTGCCCATCTCCGACCACGTCGCGGCCGCGGCGAGCAGTGGCCCCGGTCCGGGGCCGCTGCTGAGCAAGGTCGAGTGCACCTCAGGCGGGAATGCGATCCAGATCGGGGCGGTCATCGTCGGTGGCCTTCGGGCACGAACACGAATACCTCTTCGGTGAATGTCGGGGCTGTTGACGTTCAGTGGTCGGTTTGCCGGAAGGTTTAGTTCCCGCCGTTTGATTTCCCTGGTCTTTGCGCGCGGACCGGGCATGCGCAACGATGCAGGGATGCGGTGTGACGCGGCGCGTGAGGCGCTTTCGGCTCGACTGGACGGCGAACGTCCCCAGGTGCTCGCGCAGCAGGTCGACGCCCATCTCGAGTCGTGCCGGCGTTGCCGCTCCTGGCTCATCGGCGCCGCGGCTCAGACTCGCCGGCTGGCCACGGTCGAGCCGGCCGACGGGCCCGACCTGGTCGCGAAGATCATGGCCAGCATCGGCGAGGAGTCGTCGGGACACCAGCGTCGGATGCGTTGGCTGCGTTCGCACTACCGGCGGTGGGGCCTGATCGCCGTCGGTCTATTCCAGGTCGCGATCGCCGCCGCCCAGATCAGCGGCATCGATTTCGGGATGGTGTCGAGCCACATGCACGGCGCGATGTCCGGTGAGCACCTGATGCACGAGTCCACCGCCTGGTTGCTGGCCCTGGGCCTGGCGATGGTCGCCGCGGGCGTCTGGCCCGTCACCGCAATTGGGGTGGCGGCGATTACGGGCGTCTATTCGGTCGCGCTGTTGGGATACGTCGTCGTCGACGCCTTCGCGGGCGACGTCACGGCAACGCGGATCGCCAGCCACATGCCCTTGCTGTTGGGCCTCGCGTTCGCGCTGCTGGTGGCGCGGGAACGGGTCCGATCGGACAGAGCCGGCGTCTCCGACACGTCGGACGACGCCGGATGGCCCGCCGACTCCCCGGTTGCCCGGCGACGTGGTCACCTCTGGCCGATCAACCGGGCCGCCCTCGACCCCGCCGCCGCGCCTACGACAGGCCGTCGTAGACTCAGTCAGCCCGCGAAACAAAGGTGGTTCGCCATGATCGCGCCCAGCGATGACGAGGCCGTTACCGAGCTCGCGTTGGCCGCCGCGCGTGGGAATGATCGGGCGCTAGAGAGTTTCATCAAAGCCACCCAGCAAGATGTATGGCGGTTTGTCACCTACCTGTCGGACGCGGGCAGCGCCGACGACCTCACCCAGGAAACGTTCCTGCGCGCGATCGGCGCCATCGAACGGTTCTCCGGACGGTCAAGTGCCCGAACCTGGCTGCTTTCCATTGCGCGCCGCGTCGTGGCGGACCACATCCGTCACGTGCAGTCGCGACCGCGCGCCGCCCTCGGGGCCGACCCGGAACACGTTCTGCGCGGTGACCGCCACGCCCGTGGTTTCGAAGACCTGGTCGAGGTCACGACAATGATCGCGAGCCTCACCCCCGAGCAACGGGAAGCCTTGTTGCTCACCCAATTGCTCGGGCTGCCCTACGCCGACGCCGCCGCGGTGTGCGGGTGCCCGGTGGGCACCATTCGGTCCCGCGTCGCGCGCGCCCGTGACGCGCTGCTGGCCGCCGACGCCGAGCGCGACGACCTGACTGGTTAGCCCAAAGCCGCTACCCAGTCGGCGGCCTGTTCGACGGTGCCGACCGCCGCCACCCCGGCCGGCAGCACCGGTCGCGCCACCATCACCACCGGAATGCCCACTGCCGCAGCGGCATCCAGCTTCGCCCGCGTCATCTGCCCGCCGCTGTTCTTCGTGACCACGGCGTCGATGCGGTGTTCCCGCAACAGCGCGAGCTCGCCGTCGTAGCGATACGGGCCACGGGACAGCACCAATCGGTGGCGGCGCGGCAGCGACGCGGGGTCGGGCTCGGTGACCGCGCGGATCAGAAACCATGCGTCGCTGCCCGCGAACGCCCGCGCCCCCGAGCGTCCCGTAGTGAGAAAAACGCGCGAGTATGCTTGCTGCGCAACGGTTTTTGCCGCCTCGATATCCGACTCGACAACCGTCGCGTCGCCGGGGTCCCACGCCGGGCGGGCCAGGACCAGATGCGGGATCCGCAAATCAGCGCAGACTTCGGCGGCGTGTGCTGTGATCGTCGCCGCGAACGGGTGGGTCGCGTCGATGACGGCGTCGATGCGTTCGTCAAGCAGCCAGCGCCGGAGCCCGTCGACGCCGCCGAATCCGCCGATGCGGACCGGGCCGACCGGCAGCGCGGGGTCGGGCACCCGGCCGGCCAGGGAGCTGACGATGTCGACGCGTGGGTGCAGTGCCTTCGCCAGCGCACGACCTTCGGCCGTGCCGCCGAGCAGCAGCACCCGCATCAATGCCTACTCCCCCGCGATCGCCCGGTCGAATACAGATAGCTGTCGGCGAATCCCTCGGCGGCCAGCACGTCGCCGACGACGATCACGGCGGTCTTGGTGATGTTGTCCCGGTGCATCCGCTCGGCGATGTCAGCGAGCGTGCCGCGCAGCACCACCTCTTGCGGCCAGCTGGCGAAAGCGACGACGGCAGCAGGCGTTTCGGGTCGGTAGCCGCCTTCGATGAGCTGCGGGACGATCGCGTCGATCTGGGCTGCGGCCAGGTGCAGGACCAGCGTGGCGCCGGATCGGGCGAGCACGGTCAAGTCTTCACCGGGCGGCATGGCCGTCGACAGGGTGGCGACCCGGCTCAAGGTTACGGTCTGCGCAACGCCGGGAACAGTGAGCTCGCGTTTGAGCGCGGCCGCCGCCGCGGCGAAAGATGGCACGCCGGGAACGATTTCGTAGTCGATGCCCAGCGCGTCGAGCCGGCGGCATTGCTCGGCCAGCGCGCTGTAGAGCGACGGGTCACCGGAATGCAGCCGGGCCACGTCGTGGCCGCCGACGTCGGCGTCGCGCAGTTCGGTGATGATCTGCTCCAGCGTCAGCGGGCCGGTGTCAATGACTTTCGCCCCGGGTGGGCACAGGGCCAACAGGTCGTCGGGCATGATCGAACCCGCATACAGGCACACCGGGCATCGCTCGAGGAGCCGCTGGCCGCGGACGGTGATCAGGTCCGCCGCGCCCGGACCCGCACCGATGAAATACACGGTCATGTCGTCACCGTCCACTGGGTGACCGGCATCTGCGGGCGCCATCCGGTGAAGCCCCCGAGCGGTTCGCCCCGATAGTGCTGGAAGCGTCGCAGGTGACCTCCCAGGCGCGAATATGATTGCACCACAGCCGCTTCGGATTCCGCGGTAACCGCATTGACGACGAGGCGACCGCCGGTGGGCAAGTGGTCGAGGCACGCGTCGAGCAGGCCGGGTTGGGTGAGGCCGCCGCCGATGAAGATGGCCGCCGGCGGCTCGAGCCCGTCGAATGCCTCCGGGGCGTGGCCACGGACATCGATGTTGACGCCGAAAGCCGCTGCGTTGTAACCGATGTTCCGGCAGCGTTGTTCGTCACGTTCGAATGCGACGGCGCTGCAACCGCTCCAGCTCAAACACCACTCGACGCCGATGCTGCCCGAGCCCGCCCCGACGTCCCAGAGCCGCTCGCCCGGGCGTGGGGCCAGCGCCGCGAGCGTCACCGCGCGGATGCCGTGCTTGGTGATCTGCCCGTCGTGGAGGAATGCGTCGTCGGGCAGGGGCGAGAGGCGTTCGTCGGGCAGGTACCGGATGGCGATGACGTTGAGGTCGTCGACGTTCGACGGTGCGCTGTCTGCCCAATGACGTGCGGTGCCGTCACGACGGTGTTCGGTTGGGCCGCCGAGGTTTTCCAGGACGGTGAACTCGGAGTCACCGCGCCCATGCGCTTCGAGCAGCGCGGCGAGTTCGCTCGGCGTGGCTGCGCTCTTCGACAGCACGATGGCCTGGCCGCCGCGGCGGACCGCGGTGTGCGGCGGCGCGGTGACCAGACTGACCACCTCCGTGTCGTGGAGGTTCCAGCCCATCCGCGCGCACGCCAGCGTCACCGACGACACGTGCGGCAACACCCGGACTTGTTCGGTGCCGTAGAGCCGCATCAGCGTGCCCCCGATGCCGTGCAGGAGGGGGTCGCCGCTGGCCACCACGTGGACGTCTTCGGCGTGGCGGTCTCGCAGGGCCTGCAGGGCGGGCAGCATCGGGGACGGCCACTGCCGGCGCGGCGCGGCGATGGTGTCGTCGAGCAGGTCGAGTTGTCGTTTCGACCCGTAAATCACCGTCGCCCTTCGTAATTCACGACGCGACGTTTCCGCGAGGCCCGCAATTCCGTCGGCTCCGATGCCGACCACGATGATCATGAGCGCCGCTCCTCCGCATCGCTTCGCTCTGCATCGTCACCGGCGCGGATCATCGCGGCATCCTGCGCCAGATGAACTGCGGTAGCAGCCGCATCACGGCAGCGGCGGGCCCCAGCGCCCAAGGGATCCACACGGTGCGGCGGCCCTTCGCCAGCGCACGCGCGGTGGCCTTGGCCACCTGCGCGGGGGTACTGGACAGCGGGGCGGGCGTCATCCCCTCCGTCATGCGCCCGATCACGAACCCTGGGCGAGCGATCAGCAGCCGAACGCCCGTGCCGTGCAGAGCGTCGGCCAGGCCGCTGGCGAAGCCGTCCAGGCCGGCCTTTGCCGAGCCGTAGACGTAGTTGGCGCGACGCACACGCGCGCCGGCGATCGAGGAGAACACCACGAGTCGGCCCCGCCCGGCCGTGCGCATCGCGGTGGCCATGAGGGTGAGCATGCTGACCTGGGCGACGTAATCGGTGTGCACGATGGCCACCGCGTGCGCGGCGTCGGTCTCGGCGCGGGCCTGGTCGCCGAGGATCCCGAACGCCAGCACGGCCGTGGCGATGGGGCCGTGTTCGGCGACGAGCGCGTCGACCAGCGGACCGTGCGACGCCAGGTCGTCGGCGTCAAACTCCACGGTGTGCACCGCCGTCGCGCCGGCTGCTTTGAGCGCAGCGATCTGCTCGTCGAGTTGATCGGCTCTGCGTGCCGCCAGCACCACCGGCGCCCCGGCCGCTAGGAGGCGCGCGAGCTCGATGCCGATCTCGCTGCGTCCGCCCAGGATTAGTACTGGTCCTGCGCCCGTGTCGTCCACGGCTGCGATTATTGCCTGCGCTAGCGTGGGCGGTGATGGCGAATACCACTACCCGGCTCACCGACGATGCGCTGGCGTTTCTGTCCGAACGGCATCTGGCCATGCTGACCACGCTGCGAGCCGACAATTCGCCCCATGTGGTGGCGGTGGGTTTCACCTTCGACCCCAAGACGCACATCGCGCGGGTCATCACCACTGGCGGCTCGCAGAAGGCGGTGAACGCCGACCGCGGCGGGGTGGCGGTGCTCAGTCAGGTGGATGGCGCGCGGTGGCTGTCGTTGGAGGGCCGGTCCACGGTGAACAGCGACGGCGATGCCGTCCGCGATGCCGAGCTGCGGTACGCCCAGCGCTATCGCACCCCGCGTCCCAACCCGCGGCGGGTGGTCATCGAGGTGCGGGTGGAGCGAGTGCTGGGGTCTTCGGGATTGCTGGACCGGGGCGAGACGTAACGGCGTACGCGTCAATCCTGCGCGACATCTAGCTATTTCCGCTCAAAGAGCGGTTTGCCGTCCGGGTCGACTGCCGACGCTTCAATTTGTTCAACAGTCGCCGGAACATACAGCGCAAGTCTTCTGAGTTCCGCGTTTGCAGTTACCCTGTCAGCGCTGCTAATAGCTACCGTTGAGCCATCGGAAGCAATCAGGGCAAAGCGCTGAACACCTTCGAAATCGCGAAGTTCAATACTGTAAGACGAGGGCAATCCATTGTCCCGGGTCGGCACACTCACTCGGGGCAACCCTTTGGCATTACGGATGCGCAAACAGAACCTTCCAAAGAGATACTTCTCGATTATCGCCATGGATGGAGCGGCCAAGATAAAATGCTCGGCTCCCATTCGGTCCGAGTCGGTAACAACAAACCAGCCGTCGTCGTTTTTTCCTATGAAGAGGCGGATTTCGCCTACGGCGGCCCACAATACGGCCCGCCCGTCGTCCGTCCGATTGCCGGGCGTGAGGGTGTATCCGACTCGCCCGGCCCACTGCTCCAGGCGTGTTGAAATTTCAATGCAGTCGGTCATTTCAACACACCGATCTCAGGATCAGCCAGCTCTTCAATCGTCATCGGCCTGCCTTCGCTGGCGGACGGAAGCGGTTGGCCGTCCCGCCGCATGTATGTCTTTCTAACTGCCTTTCCTGGGCGGGTCATACTCGGTACCCGAGATGTTTTACTCGCCTAGACAGGTGTGCCTCGGTTCCTGCCAGGCTTCTGCAAAAGAAGATCATCGTGCTCTCGCTTACGGCATGCTTCTATGAACTCGATCGCAGCTTCGCGATGCTGCAGAAAATTACGATATTGATCGGGCGTAAGCTCATAATACTCCTCGTAATCTACTATACCGTTGCTTACCGGAATCGAGGCGTAGTAGCGACCCGACACCGATTCAACGCCAATTGAATACCTGTCCTCGCGCGAGAAATAAGTATCATCGAACCTCATTTAATCTCCCTCTAATTCACGATATCTGTCACAGTATAGTCCTCCGACTGTATTTTTCCGCCGTCTACAACCGCCTCGGAGGCCCCATCCGGGAGCATTCCCCCAGGTATCCATTGCTCATTGACGCCGGCCTCGTTGCCCGAGGGAATTCGCAAGTTGAACTTCTCCGGGTCTGCGATGTCGATCCTGACAAAATTGTTTGACTCAAGGAACCCCTCGGGTAGTCCAAGCTCATTCTCCAGTACTCGGGGGTTGCCTTTCGCTGCTTCCAATATTTTGTCAGCTTCATAGTTGGGCATCACGAAGGATGTTCCGTCGCGTTGAGCAATGCCATATTTCTCTAGGTTGCTTTTTGGCATAAATCGCGTGGCCCCATCACTGAATTTCTCTAAATGGTTATGAATGTAATCGGGTGACAAGTACTCAGACGGGTCAGGGCGATCACCCTTCGGGATAGCAAGGATTTCATCTCGTTTTTCCGCACTCAGTCCCCCTGGATCGTCGTCTCCGTTGGCATGGCGCTCCTTTTCATCTCCATGCGGCGGACTGTCGTGCGATGTTGGATCATGGCGATGACTGTCCGACTTGCCCTCGCCGGGATCCCCACCATCCGGCGAGCTTCCGTGTGAGCCCTCGCCGCGAGGCGCGCCGTCACCGGGCCCGCGCGGTTCTCCGCCAGGGGGCTGTCTGTCTGGCGGGCCGCCGTCGCCGGGACTGCGCCATGCGCGACCCGGCGGGGGCACCTCGGCGGGGCTGCCGGCCGGGGCGGTGAAATGCGGCGCAGAAGCCGTCGGCGCAGGAGTCATAGGCGCAGCAGAAGTCGCCGGTGCTGGTCTTGGCGGGCTCACACCGACCGGCGCGGGCTCGACCGGGGCACCCGCGTGCGCGAGTTGAAGGCTCGACGGCACACGCTCGGTGGCTATGGCCGGCGGAGCAGACCCAGGTGCGGTAGCCGGAATGGGTTCGCGCCCATCACCCGCGGGCACGGAAAGCGGCTCACGGGGAGGACTGTGCGGCGCAGGCAGCGGGTCATGGGGACTTACCGGAGGAGTCGAGCCCGGTTCGTGCAGGCCACCGCCTGCAGGCGCTGACGCAGGAGACGGGGCCTCAGCTGGCACCGGTAACGGATCATGCGGGCCACCCGCACCCGCCGCCGGAGTCGGCGCAGACTCCCCCGGCGCGAAGAACGGATCGTGAGAATTGCCGCCCGGAGGCGCTGACGCTGGCGCCGGAGCGGCCTCCGGCTCGAGGGGCGGTTCGTGGGCATCACCCGGGCCTGGTGGTGCGGCCGGCGCAGACACCGGCTCGTGCGGACCAGTCCCCGGTCCCGGACCGTCCGGGTGCGTTGGCTCGGGCGCGGCAGTTGGTCCTTCGTGCGCACCAGGTGCAGCGTCGGGCGGGCGTGGCGTCGCCTCCACGGGTGCACCAAGCGGCTTACCGTCTGGCAGCCCCACTGGCGTACCGCCAGTGGGCGGTTTGATTTCCGGCAGATCACCCGCAACGCCTTCGAGGTTCTTGGTCACGTCGCCGCCGGCCTTGGTGATGTCAGTCAGCGCGCCGCGCGCTCCCGCTGCGCCTGCCCCACCGGCACGCCCAGCAGCGCCACCCGCCGCCTCCGCCTCTTCCCCTGCACCACGTGCAGCGGCGCCCGCGCCGTCGGCCGCCGCACCTGCCTCACCGAGGCCCGGGGCTATCAGCGTGAGGCCGTCGAACGCGACTTCCCCGGCGCCCAACCCCGGACGGTCCCTACTCCAATCCTTCGCATGCACAAGGCCTTTCAACTCCTGCAGCCGCGCTTCCGCGAATTCGTGGGGATTGACCGCGGCATTGATCAAGCTTTCTTTCCAGGCGTTTTTCACCAAGCCCGTCCAGGTGGTGGCCGCACCCTGTGGATCTGCGGCGATCCAATGCGGGCTCAGGTCGACGAGGCCCAGCCCCATGCCGACCACACCTTTGAGGACGCCCTCCTGGGCATTGATCCAGGTGTCGGCTATGGTCGCGACGGGGTTACCGACGTCGTCCCCGAGGAATTGGACGAGCCCGCGGCGCGCGTACTTCTCGCACGTGGTGACCGCGCGATCGGCCTCTTGCATGACGAACTTGATCTCGTCCTCGCAGGCCCTGGCTTCCTGGCCAAGATGCTGGAGCACGGCATTGATGTCCTTGACGATCTGTTTGATCTCATCCCAGGCGTCGCCGTCGATGATGAGCATCACATCGTGACCGAGGTCGCCCAGGGACTCGATGCGATGCAACAGATCCCGGATCGCGGTTTGGGCGTGGTCGACCTTATTCGCGAACGTGCCGATGGTGCGGGCCAATGCGTCGCACAGGTCGCCGATAGTCGCTGTCGACGAGCCGATTTCGGTCAACGCGTGGTCGATCTTCTCGCCTTCAGGAATGTGTTGGCCGTCGAACAGCATCTTGGACGCGTTGAGAGTCCCCTTCACACCGGTAGCTGCCGCACCGAAGGCTCGCCAACGAGATGCAGCCGCGCGCAGACCCGCCACGTCGCCGTCGGGCCATGCCTCGAGGACAAACGATTGCACGAGCGCCCACAGCGGTGGAGGCGGCTGGCCGGGCCCCCACGTCCCAGGCGGCCCGGGCGCGGCAAGCTCGGCCGGCGGGGACGGTTGCGTCAAAGCACTGCGTCCGCCGCCCAGCGTCGACGCCGCATCGACGTGGGAGTAGTTCGACGCGCCTTGCTGTATGACAGCCCCGCTTTTCCGGCAGGCGTTGACGGCGGCAGCGGCCGCCTTCAGCACCGACTCGGCCTTCTCCTGATACGTCAAGCCGAACACCTCGCCGGCTCGGTCAACACCGGTGTGGGCCGAAAAGCCGGCCGTCAAGATCGACAGGTTGGCCGCCAGAGAGTCGCCAGCGGCTGCCACCGCGCTACCCGCGGCGTACAAGGCCTCTGGGTCGACGGACAACGGAGCCACGCGCGAAATTCTCGTCGAGACCGCACGCAGGCGCTATTCACCCAATGATGGCTTTGCCAAGCTAGCCGCGCTCACAACGGAGCCACAACTCATTCGTCAACAGCCTGTGCGGCCAACGTGATGCGGTGCCGTCCCACCGCCACCGCCACGGTTCGCCCGGCCGGCTGACCGTCGACTTGGACGCTGGACCCGTCAGGCAGCCCACTCAGCGTGATCCGCGCGGCGGTATCGGTGGCCACCGTGATCGTCGATGCCTGAAGAGCGGCCAGTCCGGCACGCTGGACATCCACCGTGATCCTGGCAACGCCGGTGAGCCGCAGCGTGAGATACGGCAGCGGACCGACCGACGGGCCTGCCCGCCAGTCCAGTTCGCTGTACACGCCCGGGGTCGGGTCGAAGTTCAGGATGAACCCGCGATGATGCCGAACGGTGTGCGTCGGGTCCGGGCGCGCGTACGAACGCGCATCGACTTCGGCGATGGCCCCGCGCCGCGCCGTCACCCCCGGGTCCGCGGTCAGGTCGGACAGCCACCACACCCGATGCGGCCCGATACCCAGGTCGTCGCGCGCCAATTGCGGATGCCACGCGTACGTGATGTGTCCCGGATCCGCTTGCCGTAAGCCGGTTTCCATGTGGGCGATCGGGTCTTCGAACTTGTCCTGCAACACCCAGGCGATGTGATCCTCGAGCGGATACACGGTGAAGCGGTGCCGATAGCCCAGCCGGTCGAGTTCGAGCACCTGCTCGGCGGCCGACGGGAACGGCACCAACTCGTCGACCAGCCCGTGCGCGATGACATAGGGCAGCCAGCGCGCGTTCACCAGCAGCTTCCAGGTATCGCCCTCGCGGGCACACGGCGAGTCCGGGTCGAGGTCGGCCGGGATGTCGACGTCGGGAAGCAGCCGCACCCCGCACGCCGGCGGACCGGCCAGCACGACCGCCTGCGAAAACACTTGCGGATAAGTCAATCCCAACTTGTACGCCGCATAGCCACCCATCGAGTAGCCCGATATCACGGTGCGATTGGGATCGGTGCCCAGTTGTTCGGCGACGCGCGCCCACACTTCCCAGACGTCGAGTTCTCCGGTATCGAAGTACCACGTCGACGGGCCTCGGGCGAGCGGTGTGACCACCACCGAGTCGCGACCCTCGCACACTTGGTGCAGCAAGCGGGGGTCGATGGCGGCGAATTGGCTCTGCCCGAGGGCGAGCGAATGCAGCAGCAGGGTCAACGGCAGCGTGCGGCCCGGCTTGAAAGTCGACGGCAGGCACACCGAATACGGCTGGACCCGACCGAGGAACTGCGGCTTGGTGCTCAAGATGTCGTCGGCGGCAAGACCCTGGCCCAACTCGACCGAGGACACGTACCACCGGGTCGACGGGCCGGTGATCACCGGCTCGGCATCGGTCTCGCCCGCCGCCAGCCGATCCCACGCCACGGTCACGACGAACTTCGACACGTCGCCGTGGGTCAAGGCCTCGGCCTGGGCGGAATCCGACCAGAAGTTCAGGTGCGGCGGCTCCTGCTCGTTGGTGCGGAACGCGACGTTGTAGACGTTGGGTTGCCCGGGCAGCGCGCCATGCTCGGCGGGCACGTCGGCGAACCCGTCACCGGCGGCGTTGGTCAGGCCCGCCGCCAACCGCACCGTCCAGTTGCCGGCCGGCTCCAGCAAGGTCCGCGGCACCTGCGCGAGAAACGTCCGCGATCCCATGTCGACGCTGTGCGGTACCGGCGTCGTGGACTTGTTGGTCAGGTCGATCAGCGCGGCGCCAGAGCCCGAAACGAGCAGGGCCATGTCGATCCCGGCCGAGCGCAGACCGGCCCCGGCGGGCCACTGCTCCGGCGCGGTCCTGGCGGGGCCGGTATCGAAGGTGAACAGCGCGATGGGGACGGACGCGTCCAGCAGCGTGTTCCAGTCGATCCGCCACCACGTATCGGTCGCGGTGAGCCCGATTCCGACACGGAAGATGTCGGCGCCGTTGCGGGCCGCGGGCCCGGCGGGATAGACGTAGGTGCCGCGCGGCGGCGCCTGCACCTTCAGGTCGCCGATCGGCAGGCCGGTCGCGCCGTGGTCGTCGTACAGGAAGTCCGTCCAAAAGAGGGCACCGCCGGCAACGCGGCCGGTGCCACAAGTCCGTGGAAAGTCCTCGCCGAACGGCCATCCCGACGGCGCCGGAAGTTGCGGCTCCGGGCGCAGGGCCGCCGGCGGCACACCCTCGGGCATCCCGCCGGCCACGACGAGCTCAGCCGGTGGCGTGGGTGCCGTCGCCGCGGGATGCACCAGCGTGTCGGCGATGTGGCGTGCGATGCGAAGCGGAAGGAGAGTCAAATCCAGAAGTGACATCAAGCCCAAACGTACGCGCCGGAGAGGTCCGGACGCTAAGCCGCAGGCACCACGATCAGTTCGTGGGGCCGATTGTTGACGGCCAGGCCGCCGTCGTCGGTCACGACGACGATGTCTTCGATACGCGCGCCCCATCGGCCCGGAAAATAGATGCCCGGCTCGATGGAGAAGGCCATGCCCGCGGCCAGCGGCAGGTCGTTGCCCGCGACGATGTAGGGCTCCTCATGCACCGAGAGGCCGATGCCGTGGCCGGTGCGGTGCACGAAATACTCCGCCAGCCCGGCGTCGGCCAGCACATCCCGGGCGGCCGCGTCGACCTGCGCGGCCGTCACGCCGGGACGGACCGCCTCGACGGCCGCGCGTTGGGCGCGCTGCAGCACCGAATAGTGCTGTGCCACTTCGGAATTCGGCTCACCGATGCTGTAGGTGCGGGTCGAGTCCGAGTGATAGCCGGGCTCGTAGGCCCCGCCGATGTCGACGACGACGATGTCACCGACTTGCAGTTCGCGGTCCGAGTAGCCGTGGTGCGGGTCGGCACTGTGCGGCCCGGAGCCGACGATGATGAACGACACCTCCGAATGCCCTTCGGCGACAATCGCTTCCGCGATGTCGGCGGCCACGTCGGCCTCGGTGCGGCCGGGGACCAAGAACTCCGGCACCCGGGCATGCACGCGATCGATGGCCGCGCCTGCTTTGCGGAGCGCGTCTATTTCGCCCTCCTCCTTGACCATCCGCAGCGTGCGCATCACGTCGGTGGCAAGGACCGGCAGCACCCCGAGCACATCGGCCAGCGGCAGCAGATGCAGGGCCGGCATCGAATCGGTGACGGCGGTCGCCGCCGGACCGCCGCCGAACGCCGCGCCGACCAGTTGGTAAGGGTCGTCCCCGTCGACCCAATCCCGCACCGCGAGACCCAATTCCGCGATGGCCGACCCCTTGAGCGAGGCCAGCTCGAGCCGCGGGACGACCACCGTCGGGTCGCCGGACGCCGGAACAACCAGCGCGGTGAACCGCTCGAGCGTCTGGGCCCGCGACCCGACGAGGTAGCGCAGGTCGTAGCCGGGGGTGATCACCAGCCCGGACAAGCCCGCGTCAGCGGTCGCGGCGGCCGCCGCCGCCAGCCGGCTGGCATACACCCCGGCGCCGAACCGATGAGATTCCATGGCAGCCAGGCTAACCGGTTGGCTTCGGCGCTGGCAGGATAGCCAGCATGTCCGCGCCGCTATTGCTACTCGACGGGGCCAGCATGTGGTTCCGGTCGTATTTCGGGGTGCCGTCCTCGATCACCGCCCCCGATGGCCGGCCCGTCAACGCCGTGCGCGGCTTCATCGACTCGATGGCCGTGGTGATCAACCGGCAACGCCCCAGCCGGCTGGTGGTGTGCCTGGACCTGGATTGGCGACCGCAGTTCCGGGTGGACCTCGTCCCCTCCTACAAGGCGCATCGCGTCGCGCAGCCGGAGCCCGAGGGCGAGCCGGACGTCGAGGAGGTCCCCGACGAGCTGACACCGCAGATCGACATGATCATGGAGCTGTTGGACGCCTTCGGGATCCCGACCGCGGGCGCCGAAGGTTTCGAGGCCGACGATGTGCTCGGCACGCTGGCCGCCCGCGAACGCCGTGACCCGGTGGTGGTGGTCAGCGGCGACCGCGATCTGTTGCAGGTGGTCTCCGACGATCCGGTCCCGGTCCGGGTGCTCTACCTGGGCCGTGGGCTGACCAAGGCCACTTTGTTCGGGCCGCCTGAGGTCGCCGAACACTACGGCGTGCCGGAGCATCGGGCGGGGCCGGCCTATGCCGAATTCGCGCTGATGCGCGGCGATCCCTCCGACGGCCTGCCGGGCGTCCCGGGTGTCGGTGAGAAGACGGCGGCAACCCTGCTGGCTCAGCACGGGTCGCTGGAACGGATCCTGGCGGCCGCCCACGATCCGAAATCGAAGATGGCCAAGGGTTTGCGCTCGAAACTGCTGGGTGCGGCCGACTACATCGAGGCCGCCGGGCAGGTGGTGCGGGTGGCAACCGACGCGCCCGTCAGCCTGTCGACGCCGACCGACGCGCTACCGCTGGTGGCCGACGACCCGCAACGCACCGCGAAGCTGGCGACCAAGCTGGGAGTCGGGTCCTCGATAGCCCGGTTGCAGAAAGCGCTCGACGCGCTGCCGACGTAACCGGCTACTGCGGGCGGCCGACCTCGTAGGTGCCCTTGTTGTCCTGGAACGTCACCGTCACGTGCTTGGGGACGCCGTCGATGCTGACGTCGCAGTCGAAGGTGGCACCCTTCTTGACGGTGGGATTCTGGCCGTGGTTGCACTTGACGTTCTGGACGTTCTTGGCCCCGTAGCCGTTGGTCTCGTCCGACAGGACCTGCTGCACACCGGTCTGTGCCTTATTGACGTCCAGCTTGGTGGTGACGAAGAACCCGGGCTGCCAGAAGCCGAGTATCAACACGACCGCGATGAGCAAGAAGGCGATCACCCCGCCCACGCCTGCGATCACGCCGACCGACCGCTTCTTGGCCGGCTGCTGGTCGTACGGCGGGTACTGCTGCGGGTACTGTCCCGGCTGACCGTATTGCCCCGGCTGACCGTATTGCCCCGGCTGCTGGTACTGGCCCGGCTGACCGTACTGTCCCGGCTGCGCGTACTGGCCGGGCTGCGCATATTGCCCGGGCTGCCCGTACTGCCCGGGCTGCTGATAGCCGGGCTGCTGGGGGTATTGCTGCGGGTAGGCCTGCTCGGCCGGCTGCTGGTACTGCGGGTAATCGGCGGGCGGCGTGTATGCCGGGGCCTGCCAGGTCGCCTCCTGGCCCGGCTGCTGCTGCCAGGGCGAGCCGACCTGGGTCGGCTCGGAGGACTGGTCGCCAGCTTGGCCGGGCGGTTGCCACTGCTGTTCCGGTCCCTGCGGTCCGCTCATCGTCTCTCCTCAGCCCCTTGTGTCTCGGCACGAATCATCGGCGTGGTGATTTCCGCATCTACGGTAGCTTCGGCTCAGCCTACCCGGCGTCAACAGCGACGACGCCGCGCCGAACGTCATTGATGGCGCGCTTGGCGACGGCACGTAACTCCGGGTCAGGGGCGGCGTTGCGCACCTGGTCCAACAGATCGAGCACCTGGCGGCACCAGCGCACGAAGTCCCCCGCCAACAGCGGCGAGCCGGTGCCGACCGGGTCGACGGCCGCCAGCGCGGCGGCCAGGTCGCCGGTCTTGGCCCAGCGGTAGATGACGTTGACGAAGCCGTCGTCGGGCTCCCGACTGGGCGCGAGCCGGTGCGTCTGCTCGTCGGTGCGCAGCGCATAGGACAGTCGCGACGTTTGCTGCAGCGCCTGCCGCACTCGCTGGGTAGGCGCCTCGGCGGCGAACGCCGCCCCCGGGCCCTCACCACCCCTGCTCTCGTACAGCACCGCCGAGACCACCGCGGCCAGCTCGGCGGGCTTCAGATCGGCCCACGCGCCGGTGCGCAGGCATTCGGCGACCAAAAGGTCGCTCTCGCTGTAGATGCGGGCCAGCAGCCGGCCATCGTCGGTGACGTGCGGATCGGTGTCCGGGCCCTGAATGAAGCCGCGCTCGGTGAGCAGACCGACGATCCGGTCGAACGTCCGGGCCAGCGAATTGGTCGCCGCGGCAACCTTTTTCTCCAATTGGGCGTTGTCCCGCTCGATGCGCAGGTAGCGCTCGGCCTGCCGGACTTGGGCCTCCAGGCCGGCGTTGTTGTGCGACGGGTGCCGCCGAAGGTCCTCCCGCAACGACGCCAGCTCGGGGTCGTGGAAACCATCATGGTCGCCGCGGCCACTGCGCCGCCTCGCCGGAACGGCCAATCCGGCGGCCGCCGACCGCAGCGCCGACGCCAGGTCGCGACGGACGCGCGGCTGGCGGTGCTCGACCCTCTTCGGCAACGGCATCGAACCGACCGGCGCCGCCGCTCCCGAGTAGTCGGCCGTCGAAATCCGCCCCGCCCAGCGGTTTTCGGTGAGCACCAACGGGCGCGGGTCGTCGCCGTCGCGGGCCGATTCCAACACCACCGCCAGCCCGCCGCGCCGGCCGTGGGTGATGTTGATGATGTCCCCGCGCCGCAGCGCGGCCAGCGCGTCACTGGCCGCCTGCCGCCGCTGCAGCCGCGACGCGCGGGACTGCGCGCGCTCCATCTCGGTGATGCGCGCCCGAAGCCGGGCGTAGTCGAGGATCGGCGCCTTCGGCCCGCCCAGCTCGGCGGCGATCTCGCCGAGCATCGCGTTGCCGCGCTCGATACCGCGGACCAGGCCGACGACCGAGCGGTCGGCCTGATACTGGGCGAACGACTGCTCCAGCAGCCGGTGGGCCTGCTCGGGACCCATCTGTTGCACCAGGTTGATCGTCATGTTGTACGACGGTGCGAACGAGCTGCGCAGCGGGAAGGTGCGGGTGGAAGCCAAGCCCGCGACCGCGGACGGTTCGGTGTTTTCTTCGGTGGGATTCCAGAGCACCACCGCGTGGCCCTCGACGTCGATGCCGCGCCGCCCGGCGCGCCCGGTGAGCTGCGTGTACTCCCCCGGCGTCAGCGGCATGTGCTGCTCGCCGTTGAACTTCACCAGCCGTTCGAGCACCACCGTGCGGGCGGGCATGTTGATGCCGAGCGCCAGGGTCTCGGTGGCGAACACCGCCTTGACCAGCCCGGCGGTGAACAGCTCCTCGACGGTGTGCCGGAAGACCGGCAACATCCCGGCGTGGTGGGCCGCCAGACCGCGCATCAGCCCTTCGCGCCACTCGTAGTAGCCGAGCACCGCCAGGTCGGCGTCGGCAAGATCACCGCACCGGTGCTCGATCACCTCGGCGATCTGCGCACGCTCCTCCTCGGTGGTCAGCCGGAGCGGCGAGCGCAGGCACTGCTGGACGGCGGCGTCGCAGCCGGCGCGGGAGAACACGAACGTGATCGCCGGCAGCAGCCCCTCGGAGTCCAGCGTCGCGATCACGTCCGCCCGGCCGGGCGGACGATAGAAGCGCGGCCGGCCCGGCGCACCGCGTCCGCCGCGCCCGCGCCGCGGTTGCCAGTCCGACATCCGGTCCGCCTCGCGGCGGTGCGCGATGTGGCGCACCAGGTCCGGGTTGACGCGCGGCTCGCGGATGGCCGTTGGCTGCTCGCCGACGTCCGGGTTTCGGTAGTCGAACAGGTCGAAAAGCCGCTTGCCCACCAAGACGTGCTGCCACAGCGGCACCGGCCGATGCTCGTCGACCACCACGGTGGTGTCGCCCCGCACCGTCTGGATCCAGCCGCCGAATTCTTCGGCGTTGCTCACCGTCGCCGACAGGCTGACCACTCGCACCTCGTCGGGCAGGTGCAGGATCACTTCCTCCCATACCGGCCCGCGCATCCGGTCGGCCAGGAAATGCACCTCGTCCATCACCACGTAGGAAAGCCCTTGCAGCGCCGGCGAATTGGCGTAGAGCATGTTGCGCAGCACCTCGGTGGTCATCACCACCACGGGAGCGTCGGCGTTCACCGACATGTCGCCGGTGAGCAAGCCGATCCGGTCGCGGCCGTAGCGCGCGGTCAGGTCGGTGTGCTTTTGATTGCTCAGCGCCTTGAGCGGCGTCGTGTAGAAGCACTTGCCGCCCGCGGCCAGCGCCAGGTGCACGGCGAATTCGCCCACCACCGTCTTGCCGGCCCCGGTCGGCGCGCAGACCAGCACGCCGTGACCGCGCTCCAGCGCGGCGCACGCCCGCTGCTGAAAGTTGTCCAGCGCAAAGGGCAATTCTGCGGTGAACCGGGTCAGCTCGACGAGCTCCGTCAAGTCCTGTGGCACCGACGGTTTAGGTGACATCGTCATGCTGGCCGGCGGTGAACGACGGCTCCCGCGCCGACTCGTGTATCGGTGCGGGCGCCTCGATGACCGATGCCTCGTCGTCCGGGATCACCGCCTGGGCTTCGCGTTTGGCCTTCCGTCTGTCGTGCAGGCGGGCGATTTGGATGGCGAGCTCAAGGAGCACCGAGAGCGCCACGCCGAGGGCGGTCATCGAAAACGGGTCGGAGCCGGGGGTGAAGACAGCCGCGAACACGAACATCGCGAAAATCAGGCCGCGCCGCCAGGACTTGAGCCGCTCGTAGGGCAGCACCCCCGTCATGTTGAGCATGACGATCAGCAGCGGGAATTCGAAGCTGACCCCGAACACCACCAACAGGTTGATCAGGAATCCGAAGTACCGGTCCCCGGACAGCGCGGTCACCTGAACGTCGCTACCGACGGTCAGCAAGAAGCCCAGCGCCTTGGACAACACGAAGTACGCCAGCACCGCACCCGCGACGAACAGCACCGCCGCCGGGACCACGAATCCAACCGCGAACCGGCGCTCCTTCTGGTACAGCCCCGGCGTGATGAACGCCCACAGCTCGTAGAACCACACCGGGCAGGCCAGCACCACCCCGGCGGTCAGCCCGACCTTGAGCCGCAACATGAACTGGTCGAAGGGGGCCGTCGCCAACAGTCGGCACTGACCGTCGGCGCTGATGCTCGCGCGCGCGGACTGGGGCAGCGAACAGTAAGGATGGCGCAGCCACTCGCCAAGGCTTTCCAGCCCGAAGATCGAATGCGAGTACCAGACGAACCCGAAGATCGTGGTGACCAGGATGGCTGCCAGCGAGAGGAGCAACCGGGTGCGCAGCTCCGTGAGGTGGTCGACGAGCGACATCGTCGCGTCGGGATTGGTGCGGCTGCGCCTGTTACGCGGATTGAGGCGCTTCAGCACGCCGGCAGTGCGCGCTGAAACCTTGAAAACTTTCACGACGCTCGTTCAGTGGCGTTCGGGCACCGCGACGATGACGGCGGGCTAGGCCGGGCGTGCTTCGGAGTGCCCCTGCTCGGTGGCCGCCGGCGGCTCCACCCGCTGGGACTGCACAGGCTGAGGGGTCTCGATGGAAGGCGCTTCGGTCTTGCCTTCGCTCTGCATTTCGCGCATCTCGGACTTGAAGATGCGCATCGATTTGCCCAACGAACGTGCTGCATCGGGGAGCTTCTTGGCACCAAAAAGCAGGATCACCACCACAGCGAGGATCGCCCAGTGCCACGGACTAAGACTGCCCACTTTGATTACCTCCAGACGTCTACCCGATGCTACCGCAGTGCGGCGGTCCGCCGGGCCGCCCGCGCCGTGACCTCAGCGGCTTAGCGCCTGATAGGACTCACACGCCGCGGCCGCCGCATCCCGGACACGTCTCGCGAGTGACTCCGGTTCAAGCACCCGCACGTCCGACCCGAAGCCCAGCACCAGGCGCGTCATCCAGTCCTCGGAGGCGTACGTCATCACCGCGTCGCAGGACCCGTCCGGCAACTCCCGCACCTCGCGCATCGGGTAGTACTCGAACATCCACGACGCCGAGGGCGCGACCCGCAGCCTGGCCGACGGCAGTGCCGGATCTCCGTCGAACAGCGACGTGTCCGGCGGCGCCTGCAGCGCCAATTCGGGCGGCGCCGCCGGCTCGTCCAGTTCCGTCGCATCCACGATCCGGTCGAAGCGGAACAGCCGCACCCCGTCCGCCTCCCGTGACCAAGCCTCCAGGTAGCTGTGGCCACCGATCAGCAGCACCCGGATGGGATCGACGATCCGGCTGGTCAGGGTGTCGTGCGACGCGGAGTAATAGTCGATGGCCAGCGCGCGTTTGTGCTGCACCGCCGTGCGGACCGCGGCCGCGGCGCGGCTCTCCACGGGCGCGGGCTCGTCGGCCGCTGCCACCGAGCCGGTGACGTCGTGCCCAACGGCGCCGGCCGCGGCCTCGATCTTGGCGATCGCGCTGCGCGCCGCCTCCGGGTCGACGACGCCCGGGATGTCGGCGAGCGCCCGCAGCGCCACCAGCAGTCCGGTGGCCTCCGGCGAGGTGAGCTTGAGCGGCCGATCGATGCCCGCGGAGAACGTCACCTCGATGGTGTCACCGGAGAACTGGAAGTCGATCAGGTCACCCGGGTAGTAGCCGGGCAGGCCGCACATCCAGAGCTGGTTGAGGTCCTCTTCCAGTTGTTTGGCGGATACCCCCAGGTCGGCGGCCGCCTTGGCCCGGGTGACCCGCGGGTTGGCCTGGAAATACGGCACCATGTTGAGCAGCCGGATCAATCGCGTGGATATGGGAGTCATGGGTGGTTCGCCTCCTCCACGTGGGCGCGCAGCCGCGCCAGCACGTCCTCACGCAGCGACGATGGCTCGAGCACGACGGCGTCGGCCCCGTAGCCGGCGATGTCGCGCGCCAACCGGTCGCTGGATCCGATGTCGATCTCGACCACGTCGCCGTCGCGGCCGCCCAGCTGTCGCCTGCCGGTGGGCGTCCCGGCGCGCCGCAGCGCGGTGGCCCGACCGTCGGCGACCCACACCCGCGCCCGCCCGCCGGTCGGGATTTCGGCCACGGTGCGGGCGACGATTTGGCGCAGGTCCACGTCCTCGGGCACGACGACGACACCCGGCGGGCCGATCGGCTTGACCTCGGCGCCGATCCGCGACAGCCGAAAGGTGCGAGTGGCGTCGCGGTCGCGGTCGTGGCCCACCAGATACCAGCGACCCTTCTGGGTGACGACGCCCCACGGTTCCACGGTGCGCACGCTGTACGGCTCGGCCCGCGACGGCCGGTGCGGGAATTGCACCGCCTGCCGAGAATCGATGGCCGACAACAGGACTCCGAGTACCTCCTCCGACCCGCGCAGCCCGGGCACGCCGGGCGGGGAGGCGATGGCCACCGGTGCGTCCGGGTCGACGTCCACCCCGGCGGCACGCAGCTTGAGCAACGCGCCCTGGGTGGCGGTGATCAGTTCGGGCGACTCCCACAGTTGCGTCGCGACGGCTACCGCGGCCGCCTCGTCCGAAGTCAGCTCGACGGCCGGCAGCGAGTAGGCGTCGCGGTTGATGCGGTAGCCCTCGGTGGGCTCCTGGGCCGACGCCCTGCCGACCTCCAGCGGTATGCCCAGGTCGCGCAGCTCGTTCTTGTCGCGCTCGAACATCCGGGAGAACGCCTCGGCGCTGGGACTGTCCGAGTAACCGGCCACGCTGGACCTGATCTTCTCCGCACTGATGTAGCCGCGGGTGGACAGCAGGGCGATGACGAGATTGACCAACCGCTCGACTTTCGAGGTCGCCATTCGCACCAGGTTATAGCCGCCGCTCGCGTCGCGCCTGCACCGGCTGGCGAGTCGCAGCATTAACAATCGTCACATCAGTCACGAGTTCGTGGGGCTCACCGGCTCGCAGAATTTGATAGCGCCCGCGATATCAAAATTGTGGCTTCGATTATCGGTGCAGACGAGCGACTGGTGTGACAGCTGTGACCGGAGCGGTCGAGCTACATGCTGGCGATCAGCCGCTTGACCCGCTCGTCAACCGCCCGGAAGGGGTCCTTGCACAACACGGTGCGCTGCGCCTGGTCGTTGAGCTTGAGGTGCACCCAGTCGACGGTGAAGTCGCGGCCCGCGGCCTGGGCGGCGCTGATGAACTCGCCGCGCAGCCGGGCGCGGGTGGTCTGCGGCGGGTGGTCGACCGCCTCCGTGATTTCCTCGTCGGTGGTCACGCGCGCCGCAAGGCCCTTGCGCTGCAGCAGGTCGAACACGCCGCGGCCGCGCTTGATGTCGTGATAGGCGAGGTCCAGCTGGGCGATCTTGGGGTCGGACAGCTCCATGTTGTAGCGGTCCTGATAGCGCTGGAACAGCTTGCGCTTGATCACCCAGTCGATTTCGGTGTCGACCTTGGCGAAGTCCTGGCTCTCGACGGCATCGAGCTGGCGCCCCCACAGGTCCACGACCTGCTCGATCTGGGCGTTGGGCTCCCGGGTCTGCAGGTGTTCGACGGCGCGGCTGTAGTACTCGCGCTGGATGTCCAGCGCGCTGGCCTGACGCCCGCCGGCCAGCCGCACCGGCCGCCGGCCGGTGACGTCGTGGCTGACCTCCCGGATGGCGCGGATGGGATTGTCCAGCGAGAAGTCGCGGAAGGGGACGCCGGCCTCGATCATTTCCAGCACCAGGGCCGCGGTGCCCACCTTCAGCATGGTGGTGGTCTCGCACATGTTGGAGTCGCCGACGATCACGTGCAGGCGCCGGTACTTCTCGGCGTCGGCGTGCGGCTCGTCGCGGGTGTTGATGATCGGCCGGCTGCGGGTGGTGGCCGAGGAGACGCCCTCCCAGATGTGCTCGGCACGTTGGGAAAGGCAGAACGTCGCCGCCTTGGGGGTTTGCAGCACCTTGCCGGCCCCGCAGATCAGCTGGCGGGTGACCAGGAATGGCAGCAACACATCGGAGATCCGGGAGAACTCGCCGGCCCGCACGATCAGGTAATTCTCGTGGCAGCCGTAGGAGTTGCCCGCCGAATCGGTGTTGTTCTTGAACAGGTAGATATCGCCGCCGATGCCCTCGTCGGCGAGCCGCTGCTCGGCGTCGATGAGCAGGTCTTCCAGCACCCATTCGCCGGCCCGGTCGTGGGTGACCAGCTGCACCAGGCTGTCGCACTCGGCCGTCGCGTATTCGGGGTGGCTGCCCACGTCGAGATACAGGCGGGCACCGTTGCGGAGGAAAACGTTGGAGCTGCGCCCCCAGGACACGACGCGCCGGAAGAGATAACGGGCGACCTCGTCCGGGGACAGGCGGCGATGGCCGTGGAAGGTGCAGGTGACACCGAACTCGGTCTCGATGCCCATAATTCGTCGCTGCACGTAATCGAGGGTACTGGTTGTCTCACCGGGAGGGCACGGAAGCCGCGCCTATGGGTCCCGACGAGTTTCGCGCGGCCCGCTAAAGCGTCTCCCGAGGGCTCACCCGCACCCTGGGCACCAGCGGTCCCAAAACCGCACCGGTGCGCTCGGTGTTCTGCCTGTAGCGAACACGAGGCGGTACGCGCGATTCAGCCCGCGGAGTCGCCGTTGGAATCCGGCGCTTCGCCATTGGTTTCCGGCTGCTTCGAATCCCCCTCGTGCAGCAGGTTTTCCAGGGCGGCCCGGTTGATCCGCCGGAATGCCCGCCGCGGCCGGTTGACGTCCAGGATGGCAACCTCCAGGCTGCCCACATCCGGAGAAAGATCGCCGTTGGAACCGTCCGCACTGCCGGCCCGTAACGCCTTCACGGCGATCTGCGTCGCGTCGCGCAGGTCCGCGTTCTCGGCGTAGGACTCCTTGAGCGCGCTGGTGATCGGCTCCGTCGTGCCGCCCATCACCACGAAATGCGGTTCGTCGGCGATCGACCCGTCGTAGGTGATGCGGTACAACTCAGGCGGTTTCGTCTCGCCGTAGTGCGCCACCTCGGCGACGCACAACTCCACCTCGTACGGCTTGGCCTGCTCGGTGAAGATGGTGCCCAAGGTCTGCGCGTAGACGTTGGCCAGCTGGCGCCCGGTGACGTCACGGCGATCGTAGGCGTAGCCCCGGGTGTCGGCGAACTGGATTCCGCCGCGCCGCAGGTTATCGAACTCGTTGAACTTGCCCGCCGCCGCGAAGCCCACGCGATCGTAGAGTTCGCTGATCTTCTGCAGGGACCGCGACGGGTTCTCCGCGACAAACAGCACCCCACCGGCGTAGACCAGCGCGACCACGCTCTTGCCGCGCGCGATGCCTTTGCGTGCGAGCTCGCTGCGCTCGCGCATCGCCTGCTCGGGCGAGATGAAATACGGAAAGCTCACTTCTCACCGCCATCGGGGCCGAAAGTATCTGCGCGCGAGCGACTTTCGATGACTTCGCGAGCCAGCTCGGCGATCCGACGCTCGGGCACCTCGGCCGCCCCTTCGGCGCCGATGGTGACCGCCGTCGGATAGATGCCGCGCACCAAGTCGGGTCCGCCGGTGGCGGAATCGTCGTCGGCGGCGTCGTACAGCGCCTCCACGGCCACCCGCACCGCGGAATCGGCATCGACGACTTGCGAGTACAACTTCTTGATCGACGACTTGGCGAAGATCGACCCCGAACCCACCGACTGGTAGCCCTCTTCTTCCACGTTCCAGCCGCCGGCGGCGTCGAACGAGACGATCCGGCCGGCACCCTCCGGATCGGGCGCGTCGATGTCATAGCCCGCCAGGAGTGGCAGGGCCACCAGGCCCTGCATGGCCGCGGCCAGGTTGCCGCGCACCATGATCGCGAGCCGGTTCACCTTTCCGGCGAACGTGAGCGGCACACCCTCGAGCTTCTCGTAGTGCTCGAGTTCGACCGCGTAGAGACGGGCGAATTCGACGGCGATGGCCGCGGTGCCCGCGATGCCCGTAGCGGTGTAGTCGTCGGTGACGTACACCTTTTTGACGTCGCGCCCGGCGATCATGTTGCCCTGGGTCGAGCGACGGTCCCCGGCGATGACGACGCCACCGGGATACTTCAGGGCCACGATGGTGGTGCCGTGCGGCAGCTGCGAGCCGGCCGCGCCGGCCTGCGCGCCGCCGAGGCTCGCCGGCAGCAGATCCGGCGCTTGGCGGCGCAGGAAGTCGGCAAAGGACGACAGGTCTACGGCGGGATTTGCCGGGAGTGGGGAGTTAGTGGACAGGCGGTCAGGGAAGGGCCAGGTCACTGTCCGCCCTTTTGGACGTATGCCCGGACGAAGTCTTCAGCGTTCTCTTCGAGGACGTCATCGATCTCGTCGAGCAGATCGTCGGTGTCCTCGGCTAGCTTCTCGCGGCGCTCCTGGCCCGCGGCCGTGCTGTCGGCGAAGTCGTCGTCGTCGCCACCACCACCGCCACGCTTGGTCTGCTCCTGAGCCATCGCCGGCCTCCTGCTTCATCTGAACTTGTCCAGCGGCTTGCTCGGTCCCTAAGCCACACTGCCCCGCTGGTATCTCTACCCTACCGGTCAACCCCGACGTTCCCCGGTCTAACCGGCTTAGCTGGTGAGTTGTTCCACCAGTTCGGCGGCGCTGTCCACCGAGTCCAGCAGCGCTCCGACGTGCGCCTTGCTGCCGCGCAGCGGCTCCAGCGTCGGAATCCGCACCAGCGAGTCGCCACCCAGGTCGAAGATCACCGAGTCCCAACTGGCCGCGGCGATGTCGGCGCCGAACCTGCGCAGGCATTCACCGCGGAAGTACGCGCGCGTGTCGGTCGGCGGGTTGTCCACGGCCTCCAGCACCTGATGTTCGGTGACCAAACGCTTCATCGAGCCGCGCGCGACGAGCCGGTTGTACAGGCCCTTGTCCAGCCGCACATCGGAATACTGCAGATCGACCAGATGCAGCCGCGGCGCCGACCAGCTGAGATTCTCCCGCTGCCGGAAACCCTCGAGCAGGCGCAGCTTGGCCGGCCAGTCGAGCACCTCGGCGCACTCCATCGGATCCCGCTCGAGTTGGTCAAGCACCTGCGCCCAGGTCTGCACAATGTCGGCGGCGCGGGGGTCGGGGTCGCGGCTGTCGACCAGCTTCGCCACCCGGTCCAGGTAAATCCGTTGCAGCGCAAGGGCGGTCAATTCGCGACCGTCGGCCAGCGCCACGACGGCCCGCAGGGACGGATCGCGGCTGATCGCGTGAACCGCATGCACCGGCCGGGCCAGCACCAAGTCGCTCAGGTCGATCCCGTGCTCCGGGCCGACCTCGATCAGGTCCAGCACCAGCGCCGTCGTGCCCAGCTTCAGATACGTCGACGTCTCCGACAGGTTGGCGTCGCCGATGATGACGTGCAGCCGGCGGTACCGGTCGGCGTCGGCGTGCGGTTCGTCGCGGGTGTTGATGATGCCCCGCTTGAGCGTGGTTTCGAGGCCGACCTCGACCTCGATGTAGTCGGAGCGCTGCGAGAGCTGGAAGCCGGGCTCGTCGCCCGACGGACCGATGCCGACCCGGCCGGAGCCGGTCACCACCTGCCGGGACACCAGAAAAGGGGTCAATCCGGCGATGATCGACGAAAACGGCGTCTGCCGCGACATCAGGTAGTTTTCGTGCGCGCCGTAGGAGGCGCCTTTGCCGTCCACATTGTTCTTGTAGAGCTGCAGCTTGGCGGCCCCGGGCACGCTGGCGACGTGCCGGGCGGCGGCCTCCATCACCCGCTCGCCGGCCTTGTCCCAGATCACCGCGTCGAGCGGGTCGGTGCACTCGGGCGCCGAATACTCGGGGTGGGCGTGGTCGACGTAGAGCCGGGCCCCGTTGGTCAGGATCATGTTGGCGGCGCCCACCTCGTCGGCGTCGACCACCGGCGGCGGCCCGGCCGAACGGCTCAGATCAAAACCGCGGGCGTCGCGCAGCGGCGATTCCACCTCGTAGTCCCAACGGGTGCGCTTGGCGCGCTGGATGCCGGCGGCGGCCGCGTAGGCCAACACCGCCTGAGTCGAAGTGAGGATCGGGTTGGCAGTCGGGTCGGACGGCGACGAAATGCCGTACTCGACCTCCGTCCCGATAATCCGTTGCATCCGTTCAGCGTAGGCCGCGCGACGATCCGTCCTCGCGCAGGGGGAAATCGGCGGCGCGAGGTTGTTGCGCCACTAGGGTGAGCCGATGTGGACCCAACTCGGCGCCGCACGCCGGACCGCAGGCAGTCGGCCGCGGCTGAACAGTGGTTCTTAGAGCGTGGGTTGCCGTCGGTGCTGACCCGGCGGGGCCGGTGGCGGCGGCTATGGCCACGCGCGGCGCCGGTGCTGGCGGCGTACGCGATGCTGCAGGCCTGCATCCTGCCGGTGTATCTGATCACCGGCGGCCACGACGTCGAAATCACGGGCACACCAACGACTTCCGAATTGTTCGTGCTCGTCATCGTCGGCCTCAGCCTGCCGCTGATGGCGCTTGCGGGCTGGCTGGTGTCGCGATCACGAAACGGGCGGGCACGCGCGACGATAGCGACGGCGTCGGTTGTGGTCGTAGCGTCCGTCGGGGTGGCGACCGGCGATGCCGCTCAACTGCCGCAGCAGGCCGCCGTCATTGCCGTCGTGCTGATCCTGACCGGCTTCGGCGTCGGTTCGGTGGTCGGCTGGGCGATGCGCATGATGTTGTCGCACTTCACCATGGTGGGCGCCCTGGCGGTCCGGGCGTTGCCCGTCGTGCTGCTCACCGCATTGGTCTTCTTCAACACCTACGTGTGGCTGATGGCCGCGACGATCAGCGGGAACCGGCTGGGACTGGCGATGGCGTTCCTGGTTTCCATCGCCGCGGCCTTCGTCATCTCCGCCACGGTCGAGCGGGTGCGGCCGATGCTCAAGTCGGCGGCGGTCCTGCCCGAAGACACCGAGCACCTAGCCGGCACGCCGTTCGCGGCGTTGACGGACAACCCGGACAGCGCCCCTTTGAAGAAGACGGAACGCCTCAACGTGGTGTTCGTTCTGGCCGCATCCCAACTGGCGCAGATCCTGGTGGTAGCAGTGGTCACCGCCACCATCTACCTGATTCTCGGCCTGATCGTGTTGAGCCCCGAACTGCTCAACGAATGGACCCACACCTACAAAAGCACCGCGACCGTGTTGGGCTTCACGCTGCCGGTCCCGGATTCGCTGGTGCACATGAGTCTTTTCCTGGGGGCCCTGACCTTCATGTACATCAGCGCCCGCGCGGCCGGCGACGCCGAATATCGGTCCACCTTCCTGGACCCGCTGATCGGTGACCTGCATGCCACGCTGATCGCCCGCAACCGCTACCGCGGCGCGGTCGCGCCGTCCGCGCTTGCTGTTGACGGCACCGACGGTAGTGACTAACTTCACCGTGTGTCCGCCCCCGAATCCGACCACGTCGGTAAACACGCGCTCGACCTGGCCGGAAAACGCTACGGCGAGGTGCTGCTGGTAACCGCCGGCGAGGCCGGCCCGCAGGCAACGGTCTACAACAGCTTCCCGCTCAACGATTGCCCCGCCGAACTGTGGTCCGCGCTCGACCCGCACGCCATCGCCGCCGAAAACGGTGTGGCCGCAGCGCTGCTCAACGGTCCGCGGTACTGGCTGATGAACGCCATCGAAAAAGAGGCCCAAGGTCCGCAGGTGACCAAGACCTTCGGCGGCATCGAGATGATCCAGCAGGCGACGGTCCTGTTGTCCTCGATGAATCCCGCGCCCTACATCCCCAACAAGGTCAATCGCCACACGGTCTTCGTCTTCAACGCCGGACAACAGATCTACGAACTCATCGACCCCCAGGGGCAGCACTGGGTGATGCAGACCTTGAGCCAGGTCGCCGACCCCAACCTGTCGCAAGCCGACCTGCCGCGCCTCGCCGACCGGCTCGACCTGCCGGCGGGGTGGACCTACCAGCCGCGTGTCCTCGCCGAGGAGCTGCGCGTGGACACCCGGACCCGCGCGGCCCAAGTGCTGCAGGACAATCTGACCAACAGCTACTCGCTGGTGACCGACTGACGGCTGCCAAAGCCGCCGAAACTTAAACCACGCACATCCGCCTCGGCGGGTCGCGTGCGTGGTTCAAGTGTCGCGGCGACGCGACTTAGAGCCCTACAGGTATTGGCCGAGGTTGGATTCGGTGTCGATGGCCCGCGATGCGCTCGAGCTCTTGCCGGTGACCAGCGTGCGGATGTAGACGATCCGCTCGCCCTTCTTACCCGAAATCCGTGCCCAGTCATCGGGGTTGGTGGTGTTGGGCAGGTCCTCGTTCTCGGCGAACTCGTCGACGATCGAGTCGAGCAGATGCTGGATGCGCAGACCCGGTTGCCCGGTCTCCAGCACCGACTTGATCGCGTTCTTCTTCGCCCGGTCGACGACGTTCTGGATCATGGCGCCGGAGTTGAAGTCCTTGAAATACATAACTTCCTTGTCACCGTTGGCGTAGGTGACCTCCAGGAACCGGTTGTCGTCGATCTCGGCGTACATCCGCTCGACAACCTTTTCGATCATCGCCCGGATGCAGGCCGCGCGGTCGCCCCCGAACTCGGCGAGATCGTCGGCATGCACCGGCAGCGTCTCGACCAGATACTTCGAGAAGATGTCTTGTGCCGCTTCGGCGTCGGGGCGCTCGATCTTGATCTTCACGTCCAGGCGGCCGGGCCGCAGGATCGCGGGGTCGATCATGTCCTCGCGGTTGGAGGCACCGATCACGATGACGTTCTCGAGCCCCTCCACCCCGTCGATCTCACTGAGCAGCTGCGGGACCACCGTGGTCTCGACGTCGGAGGAGACGCCGGTGCCGCGGGTCCGGAAGATCGAGTCCATCTCGTCGAAGAAGACGATCACCGGTGTTCCCTCGGACGCCTTCTCGCGGGCCCGCTGGAAGATCAGCCGGATGTGCCGCTCGGTCTCGCCGACGAACTTGTTCAGCAGCTCCGGGCCCTTGATGTTGAGGAAGTAGGACTTCGCCTCGCGCGCGTCGTCCCCACGCACCTCCGCCATCTTCTTGGCCAGCGAATTCGCGACCGCCTTGGCGATCAACGTCTTCCCACATCCGGGCGGGCCGTACAGCAACACACCCTTGGGCGGGCGCAGCGCGTACTCCCGGTACAGCTCCTTGTGCAGGAATGGCAGCTCCACGGCGTCGCGGATCTGCTCGATCTGGCGAGTCAGGCCACCGATGTCCTGGTAGCTGACGTCGGGCACCTCCTCCAACACCAGGTCTTCGACCTCGGCCTTGGGGATGCGCTCGAACGCGTAGCCCGCCTTGGTGTCGACCAGCAACGAGTCGCCCGGCCGCAACTTGCGCGGCCTGGTGTCGTCGTTGAGCGCGTCGGGGTGCCCCTCGGGCAGGTCCTCGGCCACCAGCGGCTCCGCCAGCCACACGATGCGCTCCTCGTCGGCGTGACCGACAACCAACGCGCGGTGCCCGTCGGCCAACAGCTCACGCAACGTGGAGATCTCGCCGACCGATTCGTAGGTGCCGGCCTCGACGACGGTCAGCGCCTCGTTGAGGCGAACCGTTTGACCCTTGCGCAACGACGCGACGTCGATGTTCGGCGAGCAAGTCAGGCGCATCTTGCGGCCCGAGGTGAACACGTCGACGGTGTCGTCCTCGTGCGCGCCCAGCAACACGCCGTAACCGCTCGGCGGCTGCCCGAGCCGATCGACTTCCTCCCGCAACGCCAGCAGTTGCTGGCGCGCCTCTTTGAGCGTCTCCATCAACTTCGAATTGCGGGCCGCAAGCGAGTCGATACGGGCTTCGAGTTGATGCACATCGCGCGCGGAGCGGGCACCGCTCTGCCCGGCCGCATGCTCGAGTTGCTCGCGCAGCAGCGCTGCCTCGCGACGTAATTCTTCCAATTCGGCAGCATCGCCGGGGGACATGCCTGACTCGCGGGGGGTACCGAATGATTCAGAACGCTCTGAGCCACCCATGTTGCGCTCCTTTCCCACACCGAATTGGCGCGGTGGATACTTCAAAGCTACCGGCGATTGACCAATGATGTGGGGAGTCAAATACCCACGAAAAGTTAAGATTTTTGTCTCGCTGGTAATCTCGGCCACTAATCTCGCTGATCGAAAGGGCCGCCGTGACCGCAAAAAGCCTCGCCACCGGCCCAGTCGGCTCAGCCGACGTCGGCGTGGCGAGCGCGGGTGTGAGTTCAGTTGCACCCGTTGGCCCGACCGCACGGCGGGTGCCCTTTTCGCGCAGCGCCCCAACCCCGCAGCCGGCCTGACCGACTGGATGCACCGACACCTGTCCGCAACGTTGAGCGCCGCCACCATCCTGGCGGCGGTCGGACTCTCGGGATGTTCGTCGCACCAGCAACCCCGAATCGCCTCCTCCGTGCCCGCGGCGGCCCCTGCCACGTCGAGCACGGTCGTCACCTCTCCGACTACCCCGCTGCCGACGCCTGAAGCCCTTACCGACATCTTGACCCGGCTCGTCGACCCGAACGTACCCGGTATCAACAAGGTGAGTCTGGTCGAGGGCGCCACCCCGGAGAGCGCGGACACCCTGGGCAAGTTCTCCAACGCGTTGCGCGACAACGGCTACCTCCCGATGACCTTCGTCGCCCACGACATCGCCTGGTCGGACAAGACCCCCGCCGACGTGGTGGCGACCATCGACGTCAACACGGCCCAACCGGCAAACGGCAGCTTCCACTTCCCCATGGAATTCACGCCCTTCCAAGGGGGTTGGCAGTTGTCCCGGCGAACCGGCGAAATGCTGTTGGCGATGGGCAAGTCGCCGGCGGCGACCCCGCCCCCCAACCCGGCACTACACGATGTCGCTCACGCCCGGCGCGGAGTTCCATACCCACCGCGGCTCGATCGCCCACGACGCGCTGATCGGGCTGGAACAGGGCAGCGTGGTCAAATCCAGCAACGGGGCGCCCTTCTTGGTGCTGCGCCCGCTGCTGGTCGACTACATCATGTCGATGCCCCGCGGGCCGCAGGTCATTTACCCCAAGGACGCGGCGCAGATCGTGCACGAGGGCGACATCTTCCCGGGCGCGCGCGTGCTGGAGGCCGGGGCCGGATCGGGGGCGCTGACCTGCTCGCTGCTGCGCGCGGTAGGGCCCGAGGGGCGAGTGGTCTCCTACGAACAGCGCGCCGATCACGCCGAACACGCCCGTCGCAACGTCTCGGTGTTCTATGGCCGGCCGCCGGACAACTGGGAGCTGATCGTCAGCGACGTCGGCGACTCCGATCGGCCCGACGGCTCCTTTGACCGGGCCGTGCTGGACATGCTCGCGCCCTGGGAGGTGCTCGACGCGGTGTCCCGCCTGCTGATCCCCGGCGGCGTACTGATGGTCTACGTGGCGACCGTGACCCAACTGTCGCGCGTCGTGGAGGCGTTGCGGGCCCAGCAGTGCTGGACCGAGCCGCGATCGTGGGAGACGCTGCAACGCGGCTGGAACGTGGTGGGCCTGGCCGTCCGGCCGCAGCACTCCATGCGCGGGCACACCGCGTTCCTGGTCTTCACGCGACGGCTCGCACCCGGCGTCATCGCCCCGGCGCCGTTGGGGCGCAAGCGCGAGGGCCGCGACGGCTAGCGGGCGCCTAGTCGTCGCTGCGCCGCAGGCCGCGCCGCACCGACAGCAGCTCGAACTCGGGGTGCGCTGCCACCAGCCGTTCGGCCGCATCCAGGACGTCGACCGCGTGGCTCCGGTCGGCGGACACCGTGGCCACGCCGATGCCCGCGCGCCGGTAGAGCTCATGCGAACCGGTCTCGGCCGCCGACACGCTGAATTTGCGCCGCAGCTCGGCGACGACAGGGCGGATCACCGACCGTTTCTGCTTGAGGGACCGGACGTCACCGAGCAAGACGTCGAACTCGAGCCAGCCGATCCACATGCCGGAGGTCAACCGGGTGGACTCGGGGGCGGCCGGCTCCGAAACCGGCGCTCTCCCCGTCGCGGGCGGCCGACTTCAAGCAGTGCCCGCTGTAGTACCGG
>NZ_LZKF01000221.1:0-550 GCF_001672665.1 Mycobacterium sp. E2238
GCCCCACGCTGTCAGCGGGCTTGGTCATCTGGGCAGAGATCTCGCGGGCCCGAGCGGCGCACTCGGGGGCGAGGATCATGCGCAGGTCTTTGACCAGCGTTTCGCAGGTGGTCGACGAGAAGCGGCGGGATGTGCCCACCCTCAATTGTTTGATATGGGACCCCCAAAATGGCTGGTCTCCGGCGGTCCAAAGGATCAACGTCGGGATTCCGGCGCGCAGACCCGCAGCCGTGGTACCGGAGCCACCGTGGTGGACGACGGCACGACAGGCCGGGAAGATCTTTGTGTAATTCACCACGCCCACCACCTTGACGTGGTCGAAGTGCGGCACGTCGCTGAAATCAGTTCCGCCGAAACACAGGAGGGCCCGCTCGCCGAGGTTCGCGCACGCCGAGCTAATCATTTCGACTGTGGCGGAGGGGGATTCGAGCGGTATGCTTCCCGAACCGAAGCAAATCGGCGGTGTTCCCGCGGCGATCCACGACGCTACGTCCTCGTCGGCGTCCGTGGTCAGCTCCATCGTCAGTGCGCCGACGAATGGTCGCCGGTC
>NZ_LZKF01000222.1:0-46426 GCF_001672665.1 Mycobacterium sp. E2238
CCGAGTTCGCCGACCGGCAGCAGCGCACCCTGTCCGGCGCCCGCATCCTCGCCGACCGGCTGACGGCTCCCGACGTCGCCAAAGCCGGCGTGTCGGTGGTGAGCGGTGGCACCGACGTCCACCTGGTGCTGGTGGACCTGCGCAACTCACCGCTGGACGGCCAGGCCGCCGAGGACCTGCTCCACGAGATCGGCATCACGGTCAACCGCAACGCGGTCCCCAACGACCCGCGGCCGCCGATGGTGACGTCGGGCCTTCGGGTGGGCACGCCGGCGTTGGCGACCCGCGGCTTCGGGGATGCGGAGTTCACCGAGGTTGCCGACGTCATCGCCACCGCGCTTGCGGCGGGCAGCGGGGCGGATCTGTCCACGCTGCGGCAGCGCGTGACGCGCCTGGCCAGGGATTTCCCGCTGTACGACGGCCTCGAGGACTGGACGCTGGTCGACCGCTAGACGCGGCGTAAGGGCCGGCGAAGGACCAAAGTCACCAGTTGTCGCGACACGGGCCGGGTGATTTCACGAACCTGTGTACGCGAGTTACAGTAACCGCATGGCACAGAAACCTGTCGCTAACGCGCTGACCCTGGAACTCGAGCCGGTGTGCGAAGCCAACATGGACCGCCACCTGAACACCGAGGAACTCTGGTTCGCTCACGACTACGTGCCGTTCGACCGGGGCGAGAACTTCGCGTTCCTCGGCGGACGTGACTGGGAGCCGTCCGATGCGACGCTGCCCCGGGAGTTCACGGACGCGTGCGAAATCCTGCTGCTGCTCAAGGACAACCTGGCCGGTCACCACCGCGAGCTCGTCGAGCACTTCATCCTCGAAGACTGGTGGGGCCGCTGGTTGGGCCGGTGGACCGCGGAGGAGCACCTGCACGCCATCGCGCTGCGCGAGTACCTGGTGGTCACCCGCGAGGTCGACCCGACCGCCAACGAGGAGGCGCGGGTCCAGTACGTGATGAAGGGCTACCGCGCCGACACCTACACGCAGGTCGAGACCCTGGTGTACATGGCGCTCACCGAGCGCACCCACGCCGTCTTCTGCGAGAACCTGGCGGCCAAGCTCGAGGAGCCCATCCTGGCCGGGCTCATCGACCGCATCGCGCGCGATGAGCGGCGACACGAACTCTTCTTCTCCAACCTGATCGAGCACTGCCTCTCCTACACCCGCGACGAGACCATCGCGGCCATCGCGGCCCGAGCGGCCGATCTGCAGGTGCCCGGCGCGGACATCGACTCCTATCGGGACAAGCTGCGCAACGTTGCCGCCGCGGGCATCTTCGACCAACACCAGCTGCGGCAGGCGATCTCGGATCGCATCACCGCATGGGGTGTGGCCGACGAGCCCGCCCTCAAGCAATTCGTCATCGCCTAGCCGATCTTCGCGCGCGGCGCCCGTCGTCGGCGCGCCTGCGCTGCTGCAAAGCGGCGACGAGAGTAGCGTCGATCTCGATGGTCAGCGTCATGCTCAGCTGCCAGGGCGGCACCTCCCGTCACCACAACGGAAGGACCGGCCCCGGTCCTGGTGTCGCAGTTCCCGCCGACATGCCTGTGCGGGTCCGCGCGGGCTCATCCCGCTCGAGGAGCGCTACGTGACCGAAATCCGGACCTACGTGATCGACACCTCCGTGCTGCTGTCCGACCCCTGGGCGTGCAGCCGGTTCGCCGAGCACGAGGTGGTGGTCCCACTGGTGGTGATCAGTGAACTCGAGGCCAAACGGCATCACCACGAGCTGGGTTGGTTTGCCCGTCAGGCGTTGCGCCTGTTCGACGACCTCCGGCTCCTGCACGGCCGGCTCGATCAGCCCATTCCCGTTGGGACACAAGGCGGTACGCTTCACGTGGAGCTCAACCACACCGACCCCGCGGTGCTGCCCGCCGGTTTCCGCAGCGACAACAACGACTGCCGTATTTTGAGCTGCGCCGCCAACCTTGCCGCCGAAGGCAAGCGAGTGACGTTGGTCAGCAAAGACATTCCGCTTCGCGTCAAGGCCGCCGCCGTGGGGCTGGCCGCCGACGAGTACCACGCGCAAGACGTGGTGGCCTCCGGATGGTCGGGGATGCGCGAGATCGAGACCGCAACCGAAGACATTGACGCGCTGTTCGCCGAGGGTGAGATCGATCTGACCGAGGCGCGAGACCTCCCCTGCCACACCGGCATTCGGCTGCTCGGCGGCAGCTCGCACGCGCTGGGCCGGGTCAACGCGGACAAACGCGTGCAACTGGTTCGCGGCGACCGCGAGGCGTTCGGCCTGCGCGGCCGGTCCGCCGAACAGCGGGTGGCACTCGACCTGCTGCTCGACGAGTCGGTGGGCATCGTCTCGCTGGGCGGCAAAGCCGGCACCGGTAAGTCGGCGCTGGCGCTGTGCGCGGGCCTGGAGGCCGTGCTGGAACGGCGCACCCAGCGCAAGGTGGTGGTGTTCCGCCCGCTGTACGCCGTGGGCGGCCAGGAGCTGGGCTACCTGCCCGGCAGCGAGAGCGAGAAGATGGGCCCCTGGGCGCAGGCGGTCTTCGACACCCTCGAGGGACTGGCGAGCCCGGCCGTGCTGGAAGAGGTGCTCTCCCGGGGCATGCTCGAGGTGCTGCCGCTGACCCACATTCGCGGCCGGTCGCTGCACGACTCGTTCGTCATCGTCGACGAGGCCCAGTCGCTGGAACGCAACGTCTTGCTGACGGTGCTGTCCAGGCTGGGAGCCGGGTCGCGGGTGGTGCTGACGCACGATATCGCCCAACGCGACAACCTGCGGGTCGGCCGGCACGACGGGGTCGCTGCGGTGATCGAGAAGCTCAAAGGCCACCCCCTGTTCGCCCACATCACGCTGTTGCGCAGCGAGCGATCGCCGATTGCCGCGCTGGTCACCGAGATGCTCGAGGAGATCGCCGGGCCGCAGTGACGGCGCCCGATGTGAATTGAGTGGGTGTCCAGGGCTTTCGGTGTGCGCCCAGGGTGGGGAAATCGCGCCGAACCCGCCCTGAGGGCGAGCTCGAAGCCGCCAGTGCACACTGAAGGCCCTGCATGCCTGGTTGACGCCCCGATCGCCGATCCACCGGCAGGTAAACTTCGACGGTGCCGAAAAGACCCGACAGCCAGGCCTGGCGCTACTGGCGCACGGTTGTCGGTGTCGTCGCAGCGGTTGCGGTGCTGGTGATCGGGGGGCTGACCGGTCACGTGACGCGCGCCGACAACCTCAGTTGCTCGGTGGTCAAGTGTGTCGCGCTGACGTTCGACGACGGACCCAGCCCATTCGATGGCCGCCTGCTGCAGATCCTGAAGGACAACGGCGCAAAGGCCACGTTCTTCGAGATCGGCAACAAGGTGGCCGCGAACCCTGCGGGGGCCAAGCAGGTCGCCGACGCCGGGATGGAGATCGGCAACCACACCTGGGAACACCCCAACATGGTGACGATCCCACCCGAAGACATCGCCTCCCAGTTCTCCAAGGCCAACGACGCGATCGCCGCCGCCACCGGTCGGACCCCCAACCTGTATCGACCGGCCGGCGGGCTGTCCAACGACGCCGTGCGCCAGACGGCGGGCCGTCTCGGGCTGGCCGAAATCCTCTGGGACGTCATTCCTTTCGACTGGGCGAACGACTCGAACACCGCGGCGACGCGGTACATGCTGATGACGTATATCAAGCCGGGTTCGGTGGTGTTGTTCCATGACACCTACTCGAGCACCGTCGACCTGGTGTACCAATTCATTCCGGTGCTCAAGGCCAACGGCTACCGGATGGTGACGGTCAGCGAACTGCTGGGCCCGCGGGCGCCGGGGAGCAGCTACGGCGGCCGTGAGAACGGGCCGCCGGCGAACGAACTCCACGACATCCCGCCCGGTGACATCCCGCCGCTGCCGAGCACGTCCTCGCCCAAGCCGATGCCCAACTTCCCGATCACCGACATCCCGGGCCAGAACTCGGGCGGCCCGAACAACGGTGCCTAGCACCAGCCGGTGGGCCCGCGCGGCCGCCCGGCTCCGTAATCGCCGGCCGCACGGGTCGGCGGGGCAACCAAAGTCCGCCCGCCGGTTGGCGATTGAATACGGGGCCGACCTCGCCCTGTCCTACTTCCTGGCCGTCATCGAAGCGGCCGCCATCTTGATCCCATTGCGGGGCCACACCTCGGTCGGGGCCAACATCGATTTCGCGCGGGCCAACACGGCGGCGGTGGTCGTGCTCGTTCTGTTGGGCATCGTCGGCGTCGCGGCCGCCGCGATCCTGAGCGCGGCCCCGACGCTGCGCTGGTACGCGGCCGGCGCCGAACCCAATCAGGAGCAGCGCGAGGCCGCGATGAAGCTGCCCGGCCGCCAGTCGGTGATCCTGTTCGGGGCCTGGGGCGTCAGCGGCGGAATCTTCATGTTGCTCAACCTGGGCGGCGGGGCGCAGCTGCTGCTGCCCATCGCGCTCGGTGTGCTGCTCGGCGGACCGGCCGCCGCCGGCACGGCGATGCTGCTGGCGCAGCGCGTCCTGCGCCCCATCATGCGCGCCGCCACGCTGGGCTGCGAGCCGCGGATGGCCGTGCCAGGCGTGTACGCGCGACTGGTCCTGCTGTGGTTTCTGTGCAGCGCCTTCCCCATCGGGGTGATCGCAACCCTGGTCGTCCTTCGCTCTTATGGGTGGCTCATCGAGAAGTCCGCATCGCTGGATGTGCCGATCCTGGTGGTGTCCCTGGCGGCGCTGGTGCTCGGATTTCCGACCATGATCTTGACGTCGCGATCCATTTCCGATCCACTCGGCGAGGTGGTCGACGCGATGGCGGAGGTCGAACACGGCCGTATCGGGACCTACGTCGGTGCGTATGAGCGCTCGCAAATCGGGCGTCTGCAAACGGGTTTCAATCGCATGGTGGCCGGGCTGGCCGAGCGCGACCGGTTGCGCGACCTGTTCGGGCGCCACGTCGGAGCGGACGTCGCCCAACGCGCCATCGACGAGGGCGCATCGCTGTCCGGGGACGTGGTCGAGGCGGCGGTCCTCTACATCGACCTGGTGGGCTCGACGCAACTGGCGGAAAGCCGTCCCCCGCAAGTGGTTGCCGAGATCCTCAACAATTTCTTCCGCATCGTCGTCAACGCCGTCGATGACCACAACGGACTGATCAACAAATTCGCCGGGGATGCTGCCCTAGCCGTCTTCGGTGCGCCGTTGCCGACCGGCGAGCCGGCGTCGGCCGCCCTGGCGACCGCCCGCGCCCTGGGCACCCAACTGCGCCGGCTACCGGTCGATTTCGGCATCGGCGTCTCGGCGGGCCGCGTCTTCGCCGGCAACATCGGCGCCGAAAACCGGTACGAATACACGGTGATCGGCGACGCGGTCAACGAGGCCGCGCGGCTGGCGGACCTCGCCAAGACCGCCGACCGGCGGATCCTGTGTGCCGCGGCGGCCATCGAGCGGGCGGACGAAACCGAGGCGGCGCATTGGGCCGAGTGCTATTCCACCGTTCTGCGGGGGCGATCCGAAGCCACCCACGTCTCGGCGCCGGCCTAGGCGGGCCGCGTCAGGACTTCGCGACCTTCAGCGCCGCGATGATCCGGCCGATGATGTCCGCGGAAGCACTGTCACCGATGGGTGTGCTGCCGACGAACATGGTGACCGGCTTGGTGTCGACGGCGATGACGGTGACGGAGTCGCCTTTGACGTTGCGGGTGCGGTCCGCGATCGTGACGTCGGCGTCGGCGCGGGCGGCCTTGGTCCCGTCGACGGTGATCGACGACGACTTCACCGGACCGAGCGTGGGCTGCGCGTTCGCATAGCCGGGCCCGTTGGCGATGCACTGCAACAACTTCGACGCCTGGGCGGTGACGTCCATGCTGGAGACGAAGTTGCTGACACCGACCTCCGCCGTCATCATCCACTGGCTGGCCCCGGGCACTTCCTGGGCGACGCCCACGGCGCCGATCAGGTTCGGGTTCTGGTCGTCGGAGAACACCGTCCAGTTGGGCGGCACCGAGCTGGCGGGGAACGAGAGCTTGCCGGCGGCGATCGAGTCGGTTCGCGGTACCTCGCCTCCGGACACGTTCGGGGTGCAATCGGTGGCGGTCTGCTGACCCTTGGGTTGGCTGGTGGTGCTGGTGGTCGACGACGGCCCGGCGGCCGGGGACCGGCCGTGGCTGCCGCCGCGCATCACAACCAGGGTCGCCACGAGCGCGATGACGGCCAGGATGACGAGGCCACCGACGATCAGCCAGGGCAGCTTCGAGCCGGGGCCGCCCGGCGGGGGCCCGGGCGGGTACGGCCCGGGCGGGAACTGCTGTCCCGCTTGCGGATACGCCTGGGGCGGATACTGGTACGGGCCGGTGGGCGGGTACGGTGGTGGGCCGCCCTGGGGCGGGCCGCCCTGGGGCTGGCCGCCCCAATAGGGTTGCTGTCCATACGGATTTCCGTAAGGGCCCTGGCCGTAGGGGCCGCCGGGAGGAGCCGTCATCGCTGCAGCACCCGCCTACTTCGCCGGCTTGACTTTGGCCATCGCCAAGACATCCAGGCGGCGGTCCAGTTCTTCTTCGGAGAGCTTCTCGCCGATCAGGCCGCGGTCGATCACGGTCTGGCGAATCGTCTTGCGCTCCTTGAGGGCCTGCTTGGCCACCGCGGCGGCCTCCTCGTAGCCGATCGCCGAGTTCAACGGCGTCACGATCGACGGCGACGACTCGGCGAGCTCCCGCAGGTGATCGACGTTGGCGACCAGGCCGGTGATGCACCGGTCGGCGAATAGCCTCGACACGTTGGTCAGCAGCTTGAACGACTCGAGGATGTTGCGGGCCATCATCGGGATGTAGACGTTGAGCTCGAAGGCACCGGACAAGCCGCCGACGGCCACCGCGGCGTCATTGCCGATCACCTGCGCAGCCACCTGCGTAACCGCTTCCGGCAGAACGGGATTGACCTTGCCCGGCATGATCGAGCTGCCCGGCTGCAGGTCCGGCAGCTGGATTTCGGCCAGGCCGGTCAGCGGGCCCGATCCCATCCAGCGGATATCGTTGGCGATCTTGGTCAGCGACACCGCGATGGTGCGCAGCGCGCCGGAGGCCTCGACCAGACCGTCGCGCGCCGCTTGAGCCTCGAAAGAGTTGGCGGCCGTGCGGAGTTCGTTCAGGCCGGTGGAGGCGATCAGCGTCTCGACCACCCTCGCGCCGAAGCCGTCGGGAGCGTTGAGCCCGGTCCCCACCGCGGTGCCGCCGATCGCCAGCTCGCCCAGCCGCGGCAGCGTCGCGCGCACCCGCTCGATCCCGGCCTCGATCTGACGGGCGTACCCGCTGAATTCCTGGCCGAGGGTCACCGGAACGGCGTCCATCAGGTGAGTGCGGCCCGACTTGACCACCGTTTGCCACTCGCGGGCCTTGCTCTGCAGCGCTTCGTGCAACACCTCGAGCGCCGGGATCAGGTGGCGCACCGCCGCCTCGGTCGCCGCGATGTGGGTGGCGGTCGGGAAGGTGTCGTTCGACGACTGCGACATGTTCACGTCGTCGTTGGGGTGCACCGTGACACCGGCCTTGGCGGCGATGCTTGCGATCACCTCGTTGGTGTTCATGTTGGAGCTGGTGCCCGACCCGGTCTGGAAGACGTCGATGGGGAACTGGTCGTCGTGTTGGCCGTCGGCGATTTCGGCGGCCGCGGCGATGATGGCGTCCGCCTTCTCCGGTGCCAGCAACCCGAGGTCCTTGTTGACCTGCGCGCAGGCGCCCTTCAGCAGGCCCAGGGCGCGGATCTGGGTGCGCTCCAGGCCCCGGCCCGAGATGGGAAAGTTCTCCACGGCGCGCTGGGTTTGCGCGCGCCACAACGCCTTTGCGGGTACCCGCACCTCGCCCATGGTGTCGTGTTCGATGCGGTATTCGGTATCGGTGGCACTGTCGGCCATAGGTAGCAGTCCTTGTCTTTAAGGGCGTGGTTCCGGGTCTAGGGCAGGGGATAGGCGGCAGTGCTGTCGCCGGTGAAGTCGATCGCGGAGTATTCGTTGAGCTTCGAAAGCCGGTGATAGGCCTCGATCATGCGGACAGTTCCCGACTTCGAACGCATCACGATCGACTGGGTGGTGCAGCCGCCGGGGTAGTACTGCACGCCCTTGAGCAGGTCGCCGTTGGTGACCCCGGTGGCGCAGAAGAACACGTTCTCGCCGGACACCAGGTCCTCGGTGGTCAGCACACGGTCGACGTCGTGGCCGGCGTCGATCGCCTTCTGGCGTTCCTCGTCGTCCTTGGGCGCCAGCTGCGCCTGGATCGCCCCGCCCATGCAGCGGATGGCGGCGGCGGCGATGATGCCCTCCGGGGTGCCGCCGATCCCGGCCAGCATGTCGGTGCCCGACAGGTACCGGCAGGCCGAGATCGCGCCGGCGACGTCGCCGTCGGTGATCAGCCGGATGCGGGCACCGGTCGCGCGGACGTCCTCGATCAGCTGGGCGTGCCGGGGCCGGTCCAGGATGCAGACCGTCATGTCGCGCACCGACAGGCTCTTCGCCTTCGCGACGGCCTTGATGTTCTCGGAGATCGGCGCGGTGATGTCCAGCACGTGGGCGGCCTCGGGCCCGACGGCGATCTTGTTCATGTAGAACACCGCCGACGGGTCGAACATCGCCCCACGTTCGGCCACCGCCAGGACCGAGATGGCGTTGGGCATGCCCTTGCTCATCAGCGTGGTGCCGTCGATCGGGTCGACGGCGAAGTCGCACTCCGGGCCGTCGCCGTTGCCGACCTCCTCGCCGTTGTAGAGCATCGGCGCGTTGTCCTTCTCGCCCTCGCCGATGACCACCACGCCGCGCATCGACACCGAGTTGACCAGCTCGCGCATCGCGTCGACGGCCGCGCCGTCGCCGCCCTCCTTGTCGCCGCGGCCCACCCAGCGTCCGGCGGCCATGGCGCCGGCCTCGGTCACCCGGACCAGTTCCAGGGCCAGGTTGCGGTCCGGCGCCTCACCACGTGGCCGTCCAGATGGGCGGTCGCCCTTAACTGTCATGGTTGGAGATTGTCCCAGAAGCGGATCGGTCTGCTGGAACTGGGATACTCGGGGGATGACCGAAGAGCCGCCGCTGAATGCCAGCTCGGAGGCCCAGGTGGCCGGCGAGCCGGCCCCGGCGGCCGGACCGGCTGCCAGGCCGGCCAAACCGCGGTTGCTGCAGGACGGCCGTGACATGTTCTGGTCACTGATGCCGCTGGTCATCGGGTGCATCCTGCTGGCCGGTCTGGTGGGCATGTGCTCGTTTCAGCCCGGCAGCCACCAGGGCGCGGTCCCGTCCTACGACGCGCCGGCGGCGTTGCGGGCCGACGCCGCGACGCTCGGCTTTCCCATTCGGCTGCCCAAGTTGCCCACCGGCTGGCAGGCCAACTCCGGCAGCCGCGGCGGCATCCAGGGCGGCCGCACCGATCCCTCGACCGGTCAACGGCTGAACGCGGCGACCTCGGTCGTCGGCTATATCAGCCCGACTGGGATGTATCTGAACCTCACCCAGAGCAACGCCGACGAGGACAAGCTGGTGGGCTCGATCCATTCGTCGGCGTATCCGGCCGGAACGGTCGACGTCGCCGGGACCAACTGGGTGGTCTACAACGGCTCCGGCCAGAGCGGGGCGGACGCCGAGCCGGTGTGGACCACCCGGCTCACCGGCCCGACCGGGGCCAGTCAAATCGCGATAACCGGTGCCGGCAACACCGATCAATTCCGTACGCTGGCCTCGGCAACGCAATCGCAGCCGCCGTTACCCGCGCGCTGAAGGAAGGCCGAGCGTGACCGCACCCCAAGCAGATCTGTCCGGATGGTCGGTGGCGCCGTTCAGCGCAGGCGGCTACACCCATGACGTCTACCGCAAGGGCAGCGGCCCGGGGGTGGTGCTGATTCCCGAGATACCCGGGATCCATCCCGGTGTGCTGGCCCTGGGCAATCACCTGGTGGACAACGGCTTCACCGTCGTCATGCCGTCGCTGTTCGGTGAGCCGGGCAAACCCAAGACGGTCGGCTACATCGCCTCCTCGATCAGCCGGGCTTGTGTGGCAAAAGAATTCGCGGCCTTCGCGACGAACAAGCAGCGGCCGGTGTCGATGTTCCTGCGCGCGCTGGCCCGTGACCTCAACGCGTCGACCCCGGGCAAGGGGGTCGGCGTGATCGGCCAATGCTTCACCGGCGGTTTCGCGCTGGCCGCCGCGGTCGACGACGCCGTCCTGGCCCCGGTGCTTTCGCAGCCGTCGGTGCCGCTGCCGCTGGGGCGCGCGCGGCGGCGCGATCCCGGCCTGAGCGAATCAGAACTGGCCGCCGTGGCCGATCGCTGCGCCAACGACGGCCTGTGCGCGATGGGTCTGCGGTTCAGCGAGGACAGCGCCGTGCCGCGCGAACGGTTCGCGGTGCTCAAGGAGCGGCTCGGTGACGCGTTCGAGGTCATCGAGATCGACTCGGGGCCGGGGAATGTGGGCGGTTTCAGCAAGCTGGCACACTCCGTGTTGACCGACGAGGTCCGCGAAGTCGACGGCCAGCCGGCGTACGAGGCCCGCAAGCGGGTAGTCGAGTTCCTCACCCAGCGCCTCGGTTAGGAAAGCGCCGCACGCATGACGACTACGACCAGTGACCGGGTGGTCGAGACCACCTTCGGCCCCGTCCGCGGCGCCGACTCGTCCTCGCCGCGAGGCCGCGTCAGCACCTGGAAGGGCATCCGGTACGCCGCCCCGCCCGTCGGCGCCCTGCGCTTCCGGGCGCCGCAGCCGCCCGAGCGGTGGACCGAGGTCGCCGACGCCACCCGCTACGGGCCGGCCTGCCCGCAGCCGGTCTTCCCCAACATGCCGCTCGACCTGGGCGCACCGCAGGGCGAAGACTGCCTGCGGCTTAACGTCTGGGCGCCGTCCGGCACGCAGCCGGGCGACGGGAAGCCCGTGATGGTGTGGCTGCACGGGGGCGCCTACGTCCTGGGATCGGGCAGTCAGGCGCTGTACGACGGGCGGCGGCTGGCCGGCGACGGCGAAGTCATGGTGGTCACGGTCAACTACCGGGTGGGAGCCCTCGGCTTCATGGACCTGTCGTCGTTCAGCAGTACGCGGCGGCAGTTCGACTCCAACGTCGGGCTGCGTGACGTGCTGGCCGCACTGGGCTGGGTGCGTGACAACATCGCGGCGTTCGGCGGCGATCCCGGCAACGTCACGCTGTTCGGCGAATCCGCCGGCGCGGGGATCGTGACGACCCTGCTCGCCAGCCCGTCGGCCGAGGGGCTGTTCGCCCGGGCGATCGCCCAGAGTTCACCGGCCACATCGGTATACGACCGGCGCAGGGCTGAGCGCGTCGCCGAGACCGTCCTCGACAGGCTCGACGTCGACGCGCACCGGTTGCCCGACGTGCCCACCGCGGTGCTGCTCGCCGCGTCCCAAGAGGTCTTCGACGAAGTGCCGGTGCGTAATCCGGGCCTCCTGGCGTTCGTCCCGATCATCGATGGCGAGCTGCTGGACGACTACCCCGTCAAGCGTGTGCAGGAGGGCCGCTCGCTTCCGGTCCCCTTGATCATCGGGACCAACAAGCACGAGGCGGCGCTCTTCCGGTTGATGCGTTCGCGGCTGATGCCGATCACGCCTCGCGCGATCACGTCGATGTTCGACCAGATCGCCGCCGAACAACCGGACCTGCAATTGCCGACCGACGAGCAGATCGGATTGACGTATTCGCGATTGCGGCGCAGGGCAAGGAGTTTGAGCATCGCAACCGACGTCGGGTTCCGGATGCCCTCGGTCTGGCTGGCCGAGGGCCATAGCAGGGTGGCGCCGGTGTACCTGTACCGGTTCGATTATGCGACCCCACTGCTGAAGCTGCTGTTGGTCAATGCCGCCCACGCCACCGAATTGCCTTACGTTTGGGGCAATCTCGGGGCGCCGAAGGATCCCACGCTGAAACTGGGTGGCAGAAAGACGGCCAAGGCGGTCTCCAAGCGAATACGCACCCGGTGGACCAACTTCGCTGCGCAGTCAAAGCCGGCGGGCCCGGCCGGCGAGCCGGACTGGCGGCCCTACGGGGAGGCCGATCGCGCCTGCCTGATCATCGACAAGCGTGACATAGTCGCTGACGATGTCGATGCGAAGATCCGCGCCGCCTGGGGCAGCGAGATGGTGGGTTTCCGCTAGCCTCGCCAAGACCTCGTTACAGCGGCTCCGAGAGCATGAACCGGTGCCCGTCGGGCGATCGCAGACCCATCTCGCGCCGGCCCCACGGTTCGATCGTCGGGGGCTTGAGAATGTCGGCTCCTTCGGCGAGAGCGCGCCTGTAGTACTCGTCGATTCCGGAAACGGTCAAATACGCGATGTAGCTGTGGTCCCCGAGGTCGCACGCCGGCAACGACTCAGGACAGCGGCCGAGCCGAAACGTCACCGACCCGGCCGAGCAGAACGCCCAGTTGCCCGGGTCGGGCTCCGTCACCGTGCAATCCAGGATTCGGGTGAACCACCCCGCCGCGCGGTCAAGGTCGTGCACCGCGAGGACGGGATCGGCGCAGAGGAGCGTCATGGTTCCAGTCTGTCGCATTGGTTTGCCGGTGCTGACACAATGGGAATCGCGGTGCTACCCAGCCGTCTTAGCCTGCTGCGCCTGGCTTTTCATCCGATTGAACATCTCGACGTAATAGGGCAGGCATTCCGCCATCGCCTGTTCGGTGGTGAACAGAGGTTCATAGCCCAAATCGCGGCGCGCCTTGGCGATCGAAAAGTAGTTGTCCAGATAAAGCCGCTCGACGGCCAGCGGCTCGAGCAGCGGCGCCGGTATGCCGAAGCGGAAATGCAGCCGCTGCCAACCGGTCATCGCCACGCGGACCATCGGGCCGTTGACCCGCATCCGGGGCCAGTTCACGCCGCAGGCCTCGACCACCGGCCGCGCGAACTCGAACATGTTGATCGGTTCGTCGTCGTTGATGAAGTACGCCTGACCCGGTGCCGTGCCCCCGGGGACGAGGTGCTGGGCGGCCAGGATGAACCCGTGAATCAGGTTGTGCACGTACGAGTTATCCAGTCGAGCGGACTTGCGGCCGATCAGCACTTTGACGTGGCCGGCGATCACGCTTTCGAACAGCCTGCGGAACATCGTCTGATCACCGCGGCCCCAGATCCCGCTGGGCCGAATTGCACAGGTCAGCATGTCGCCAATGCCGTTCTGCGACAGCACGAACCGCTCGGCGACGACCTTCGTCTCGGTATACAGATCGTTGAACCGGTTGGTGTAGGGCAGCGTCTCGTCCCCGCCGGGGATGTTCTGGCCACCCATCACGACGCTGTTGGACGACGTGTAGACGAATCGCTTCACCCCGGCCGCCTGCCCGGCGTGCACCAGGTTCTCGGTGCCGCCGACGTTGACCCCGAAGCTGCGCTGCCGGTATGCGTCGGTCACCGACGCGCCACCCATCAAATCGATGATCGCCGCGGTGTGAAAGACGGTGTCGATGCCGTCCACCGCTTGGGCGCAGATCGCTGTGTCGGTGATGTCGCCCTCGAGCACTTCCAGTTGCGGGTGCTGCGCAAGCGGCGACGGCGCCCGGTCGAACGAGCGCACTTGGTGGCCGCGCTCCAGCAGCGTGGTGACCAGGTTGGCCCCGACGAACCCGGAGCCGCCGGTGACGAGGACGCGGCCGAGTTCGGTGGTCAGTGATGCATCAGCCATGGGCCGCAGCATAACTGAAACGTGTTCCAATTTCGAAAGTGGTCATAGTTTGTGTACCGCAAAAGGGCCGAAATCAGGCGTCATCCGCCTGGCCGGCCGCGAGCGCATCCTCGATCCGCTTGCGAGCGCCAGCTAAGTGTTCTTCACACCGTTTTGCGAGTTCCTCGCCCCTTTCCCACAATTTCAGCGACGCGTCGAGGTCCAGGCCTCCCTGCTCCAACAGGCGGACGACTTCGATCAGTTCATCCCGGCACGCTTCATAGCCGAGATTACTAATAGGCGTAATTGACTGTTCGCCTTCACCGGCCATCGGTCTGCCCTTCGCTCACCGCGGCTATCGCGCCGTCGGCCACCCGCACCCGCAGCCGGCTGCCGGCGGGCGCGTCGGCGGTCGACCGCAGCACCACTGGGGGCCCGGAGTCCGGCACCGCCTGTACCACGGCATAGCCGCGGGCCAGCGTGGCCGCCGGGCCCAGAGTCGCCAGCCGCGCGCTCAGATGGCCGATGCGCTCCGCCTCCGCGGCGGCCAGGCGGGTGACGTCGCGGCGGATCGCCGACCGTGCGCGATGAATCTCGTCGGCGCGCGCCGTCAGGACCGTCAGCGGTTCGGCGAGCACCGGTCGGCTGCGGACCTGGGCCAGCGCCCGCTGTTCGCGAGCCACCCAGTTGCGCAGCGCCTGCGCGCTGCGCCGGCGCAGATCATCGATCAGGCGCTGCTCGGCGGCGGTGTCGGGTACGACCTTCTTCGCCGCGTCGGTCGGGGTGGCGGCGCGCAGGTCGGCGACCAGGTCGCACAGCGGATTGTCGGGTTCGTGACCGACCGCGCTGATGACCGGGGTGCGGCAGGCCGCGATGGCGCGGCACAGTGTCTCGTCGGAGAACGGCAACAGGTCCTCGACGCTACCGCCGCCGCGGGCCACCACGATGACGTCGACCTCGACGTGGCGGTCGAGTTCGTATAGCGCCTCGACGATCTGGGCCACCGCGTTGGGTCCCTGGACTGCGGTGTTGCGCACGGCGAAACGCGCCCCGGGCCAGCGGCCGGTGGCCACCGTCGTCACGTCGCGTTCGGCGGCGCTGGCCCGGCCGGTGATCAGGCCGATCATGTTGGGCAGGAAGGGGATTGGTCGCTTGAGCCGGGGGTCGAAGAGTCCTTCGGCGTCCAGCAGCCGGCGCAGCCGATCGATCCGCGCCAGCAGCTCACCCACACCGACGGCGCGAATCTCGCTGAGCCGCAAGGAGAACGTTCCCCGACCGGTGTAGAACGACGGCTTGCCGCACACCACCACCTGCGTGCCCTCGGTCAGTTTCACCGGCGCGTTGGCCACCAGGTCGCGTGAACAGGTCACGGTCAGCGACATGTCGGCGGCCGGATCGCGCAACACCATGAACACCGTCTTGGAGTCGGGCCGCGCGCTGATCTGGGCGAGCTGGCCTTCGACCCATACCGTGCCGAGCTTGTCGATCCAGCCGGCGACCCGAATTGCCACCGCGCGCACCGGAAATGGGTTCTCGGCGGAGTTCGGTTCGGATTGTGCGGGCGGGGTCACTTCGCGTTCGCGCGGGTGATCCTGTTGGCGAGCAGCGTCTGGAAAGGCGCGCGGGCCTTGGTGGCCTGCTCGTATGCCAGCAGGGCTTCGAGTTCGTCGACGCTCAGCGATTGCAGGCGGGCACGCAGTTGCGCCAGCGTCAGTGCCGCGTAGTCCAACTCGGTCACCACCGACGGTTGCGCAACCGCCGGCGCGTCCGAAGATTTCCTGCCCTGCTTCAAGGGGGCGGCATCGGACGCGGCGTCGGCGAGCGAGTACAACGCGAACCGCCCCTCGGTTCGGCGGTCCCCCTCGCCGATACCCTCCTCGGCAGGTGCTTCGAACGCTTCGGGCAGGTCCTCATCGAAGGTTGCCCATTCGGGCTGCTCGTCTTTTGGCGGGAAGATGTTCTCCAGGGTGCTGTCACCCTTGATCGCCAGCTCGGCGAGGTTCTGCTGAAATCGCATCACAAGGTGCGCCGCCTGACTGGCTAATGTCATGGGGTACATCAGGATGGTTTTCGGCAGCTTCATGGTCTCCTCGACGGCGACTGTCGCCGCGCCGACCAATAGCCGAACTCCATACGGTGCAGTAGCCATGGGTCCAAGATTGCCTTAAGCGACGGCTAACTCCAAGCCCGCCGGCGCGAGCTGGCAAGCCCGTGTCCGCAGAACGTACCCTGGGTGTCATGCCGCCGACTGTCGACATGGGAATTCCCGGCGCGTCCAGCTCGGTAGCCAGCGATCCAGCCCGTAAGCGAGTGCTTCTGGCCGAGCCGCGTGGTTACTGCGCGGGCGTGGATAGAGCCGTCGAGACGGTCGAGCGCGCGCTGGAAAAGCACGGCGCGCCGGTGTACGTGCGTCACGAGATCGTGCACAACCGGCACGTGGTCACCACCCTGGAAAAGGCCGGTGCGGTGTTCGTCGAGGAGACCGACGAGGTCCCCGAGGGTTCCATCGTCGTGTTCTCCGCGCACGGCGTCGCGCCCACGGTGCACGCCGCGGCCGCCGCACGCAACTTGCACACCATCGACGCCACCTGCCCGCTGGTGACAAAGGTGCACAACGAGGCCAGGCGGTTCGCCCGCAACGACTACGACATCCTGCTGATCGGCCACGAGGGCCACGAGGAGGTCATCGGGACCGCCGGCGAGGCGCCCGACCATGTCCAGCTCGTCGACGGGGTCGCCGCCGTGGACAACGTGACAGTCCGGGACGAGAACAAGCTGGTCTGGCTGTCGCAGACCACGCTGTCGGTCGACGAGACCATGGAGATCGTCGACCGGCTGCGCCAGCGGTTCCCGAAGTTGCAGGATCCGCCCAGCGACGACATCTGTTACGCGACGCAGAACCGGCAGGTCGCCGTCAAGGCGATGGCCCCGGAGTGCCAGCTGGTGATCGTCGTCGGTTCACGGAACTCCTCGAACTCGGTGCGGCTCGTCGAGGTGGCGCTGGGCGGCGGCGCCGCGGCCGCCCACCTGGTCGACTGGGCCGACGATATCCAGCCCGCATGGCTGGAAGGGGTGACCACCGTCGGCGTGACCTCCGGTGCGTCCGTCCCCGAGGTCTTGGTGCGAGGTGTGCTGGAGCGGCTCGCCGATTACGGCTACGACGTGGTGCAACCGGTCACCACGGCACAGGAAACCCTGGTGTTCGCGCTGCCGCGCGAGATCCGGTCACTGCTCTGACACGTCGGGCGCCGGTTGGCGCTCAGCCGTCGTATTCCCATTCCGTCGGGGGTCGCTGAGGCCGGCCGTATGCCCGTGAGCGGTTCCGCCGCTCGGCCTCCTCTGGTGCGCCGGCCCCCCGGTAGCGCACCTGCGAGATGGGGTGATGCGTCCCGTTGCCGTTCGGCGCGGGGCGGCGTCGCCTCGGCTCGTAGGCGGAGTCGTAGCTGTCGTAGCGGCCGAAACGCTCCCCGGGCGGGTCAAACGCGTCCCCGTACCGATCCGAGCCTTCGAAACGCGACCTCGGCGGGTCGTAGGGCCGTTCGTAGGGGCTACGGCGGCCGCGCGGCTCCCGACGGCCTTCCCGAGGCGATTGGCCGCGCGCGTCCGGATCGGCATCCGGCCTGGGGCGGCGCCGTGACCGGCGGGGCGGTTCCGCGGCGCCGTAGTCCCGGGCGCTCGTTGAGCCTCTCCGAGTCGAGCGCCGCTCGCTCGGATCGCCCGTGTCGTCCAGCGGTTCCCGCGGACGCCGCGACCGGTTCCGGGCGGAGCGAGTGGCGGTCCGATCATTGCGCGCCGTGCGGCGGGCCTGCGCGGCCGAGCTGGCCCCGCGGGTGCGCCGCGCCTTGGCCGGGGCCGCCTCGTCGGCATCGTCCTCGTCGGATTCCGGGCGCACGATCGCGCGGAGTTTGGCGACAATCCCGCCGACGACGGACTTCACGTCGGTGGACTCCGCGTCGTCGGAGCTCTTCGTCGTCGCGGTCGCCCCGTGCGACATCCCGAAGTACCACCTGGCTAACCCGATCAGCAGCACCACGCCGGCGGTTCCCAGCATCAGCGGGAAGCGCTCGATGAGCGGATAGCCGCAATTGATCAACAGATCTTTGAGATGGCCGACCTTGGCGTCGTGGAACAACCAATAAGCGCCGGGCACCGCGCAGAAAAGTATCAACGGGGGCTGGATCATCGCGGTGAAAAGCCCGTCCTGGCGCACCGCCAGCACCGCCGCCAGACAGCCGGCTATATAGAAGCCGGCGAAGACGTGCGTCAGCTCCTTGTGGCCGGCGTCGATTCCGTAGCCGATCGCGGTGGCGGTAACGGCGAGGAGCAGGGCGGCGTACCACGGCACACCTGGGATATCTGGGTGGATCGAGCGGTGGGAGGTCTCCACCGTCGACTTTGCCCGCTGTCCTGACACATGTAGACCGTACCGGGAAAGGGCGGAAAGCCCCGTAAATACCTCGTAGGGATCCCGGGCGTGCCATGACGATCGTGCACGAACGGTCCACAGCGGCCGGTGCCGCAGCCGACCCCTAGACTTGGGTCCCTGTGAGCCTGAGCCTGGGAATCGTGGGTCTGCCCAACGTCGGCAAGTCGACCCTGTTCAACGCGCTGACCCGCAACGACGTACTGGCGGCCAACTATCCGTTCGCGACGATCGAACCGAACGAAGGCGTCGTTCCGCTGCCGGATCCGCGCCTGGACAATCTGGCCGAGCTGTTCGCATCCCAGCGCACCGTGCCGGCGCCGGTGACGTTCGTCGACATCGCCGGCCTGGTGAAGGGCGCGTCCGAGGGTGCCGGGCTCGGCAACAAGTTCCTGGCTCACATCCGCGAATGCGACGCCATCTGCCAGGTGGTGCGGGTGTTCTCCGATGACGATGTGACCCATGTGGCCGGTGAGGTGGATCCCCGATCGGACATCGAGGTGGTCGAGACGGAGTTGATCCTGGCCGACCTGCAGACGCTGGAACGTGCTCTGCCGCGCTTGGAGAAGGAGGCCCGCACCAATAAGGAGCGCAGGCCGGTGTACGAGGCGGCGGCCGCGGCACAGGAGACGCTCAACGGCGGGAAGACGCTGTTTGGTGCGGGGGTGGACGTGTCCTTGCTGCGGGAGCTGAACCTATTGACCACCAAGCCGTTTCTGTATGTCTTCAACGCCGACGAGGCGGTGCTGACCGACGCGGCGCGGATCGCCGAGCTGCGTGAGCTGGTCGCGCCCGCCGACGCGGTGTTCCTGGACGCGGCTATCGAAGCGGAGCTGAACGAGCTTGACGACGAGTCGGCCGCCGAACTGCTGGAGTCGATCGGGCAGAGCGAACGCGGTCTCGACGCGCTGGCCCGCGCCGGTTTCCACACCCTCAAGCTGCAGACATTTTTGACGGCCGGCCCAAAAGAGGCGCGCGCGTGGGTGATTCACCAAGGCGACACCGCACCGAAGGCCGCCGGGGTGATCCACACCGATTTCGAAAAGGGCTTCATCAAGGCCGAGATCGTGTCCTATGACGACCTGATCGCCGCCGGTTCGATGGCCGCGGCCAAGGCGGCGGGCAAGGTCCGGATGGAAGGCAAGGACTACGTGATGGCCGACGGCGACGTGGTGGAGTTCCGCTTCAACGTCTAGGGCTCGATGAATTCTGCCGATCGCGGAGGTCTACATACCATGGGAACCCTCTGTTACACCGCGACCATGTCTCTCGACGGCTACGTTGCCGACGGCAGCGGCGACTTCCAGTGGTCGGCCCCAAGCGATCCGGTGTTCACCGCGCATGTCGACCGCATGGCTGAGGTGTCGACCGAAGTGCTAGGGCGGAAGACTTTCGCGCTGATGCAGTACTGGGAGACCGATCCCGAGGACGAAGAATGGGCCTCGGCGGAGCGGGAGTTCGCCCAGCGCTGGCGAGGCATCCACAAAGTGGTGGTTTCGTCGACGCTGACGCACGAGATCGAATCGGACCGTGTCCGTTTGGTACCCGACCTGCGCTTGGACGAATTGAAGCAGATCGTCGCGCAGGCCGAGGGCGTAGTCGAGATCTTCGGGCCCACCACCGCGGCCGCCGCGATCCGAGCTGGCCTGATCGATGAGTTCCAGTTCTTCGTAGTGCCGAAGATGGTGGGCGCAGGTCTACGTGCCCTACCTGACGGCATGCGCCAGGATCTGAGTCTCGCCGGGCACCGCCTTTTCGACGACGGCACCGCTCACCTGCGCTACCTGTCTGGCCGCGACGTTGCTCGGTGACTGAATGCGGCGGAGTTCGGCTTCAACATCGGACGTGGTGGCGCGCCGGCAGATTAGAAGGGGCTTCATTGTGAGGGTGGCGGCGCACTAGATTGCGCAGTAAAGCGGTGTTGAGGGGGCGCGATGCGGTGGCGGGGTGTGTGTCATGTCGAGTTCGCGGTGCTGGACTACGACGACTCGGTCGCGTTCTATGACGCATTGTTCGGCTGGCTTGGATACAGCAGCTTCTCATCGCTGAACATGGAGTACCAGTCGATCTATTACATGACGCGTAATGCCCACCCGCACAGCTACATCGGCATTCAGCCTGCCCGTACCGGCGGGAAGCTGACGCACCGGGATCAGGCGGTCGGGATCAACCACATTGCGTTGTGGGCACGCAGTAGGGCAGAGGTCGACCGTTTTCATCGGGAATTCCTGATCGGTCGAGATGTCCCGGTCACGGACGAGCCGAAGGAGTACCCACAATACTGGCCCGGCTACTATGCCGTGTTTTTCGACGACCCGATAAACGGCATCCACTGGGAATTGGCTTGGATGCCGAAAGTCCCTACACCGCGCCAAATTTGGTCGTTCTATCGCGCAATTCGTGCCTTCGCGGGAAGTCGGCCAGACTTGGCCAACACCGTGCCGGGCGTTGTCTCCCAGGCGCGGAGAACCCTGCCCAGCCGGCGGTGACGCGGTGCAGATCCGCTTACCAACCCAGGTGGCGTCAACGTGTCAGAACAGCTTGATGGCACCGAAACGACCGTGGCGTTGTCACTCCGCAGTTGCGATGCGACAGTCGTGTAACGCGTGTCTTGCGTTCCGTCTAGGACAAATAAGGCGAATGGGGTGCCGCCAGGATGTCACGGCTGCCGAGTCGGAGCGGCGCCATACGTCAGTGCATCCACTACTTGAGCCAGGCGCGGATAGATGATCGCGGGGCCGAGCCAGCGGGCAATGAACCTGCGCAACTCGATACCGTCTCGATGCGGCTGGCCTGGGTCGACAAGGATCGAATGCAAAGTGCGTAGGCCCATTTCGGCGAGCTCGTCGAGCGCGGCTTCGTCGAATCCGTGCATGTCCCAGTCAACGTCGAGACGATGCAGCATCGAGCGGGAGAACGCCCGAGCTGTGTCGGAGGTCAGGGACACCGTATGACCTTCTGGCGCTCCGCTTCTCAACAGGCGTTCGATTTGGCGTTCTCCGGCAAGGCTTTCGACAGCGAATGCGACACCTTCGACGAGCGCCGCGGCGGGTTCGGTGAGTCCGCTGATATGCTCGGCGAGCTGGTCGAGGAAACCGTGGGCCGAGCGCATCGCGCTGGCGATCATGAGAGCCTCGGTTCCCGGGAAATAGCGATAGACCGTCTGCCGGGTGACGCCCAAGGTGCGCGCCACGTCGGTGAGCCGCATCGAGGATCCTTGTTCGGCGATGATCTCGTCGGCCACGTCGAGGATCCTGTCGATGGCCTCTTCGTCACTCGCTGGGGCGTTGCCCGCCCATCCGTGGCTACGCATGGTTGAACTCTAGGGCAGCGTGGTGGCCGCGCGAGCGCTGGATGCGTTGGGGCGAAATGTGTTAACGATCATCGACCGTCCAAGCCAGTTACGGCCCCGACGGAGTACCAACGCGCCGCGCTCTTCGGTTCCTCCGCGTACCGCTGGATCCATCTGGTGGCGAATTCGGGAATGATCTCGTGTTCAGGAGTGTGGCGCGGACCCTGTGAGCGGATCAGACCGGCGATCATGGCGAGGACTTCCCTTTTGGGCACACCCGCGTAGGTCGACTGGCCCGGTCGAGTAAGCGCATGCGCGGCCCCCAGTGCGGCCCGAACTGCCTTCGCGGAGAGCCCATTTGGTAATAGTTGGCCCAGATCGCCGCCGTCCTCCTTCGGCACATGCTTCTGAAAGCCGCTGGAGATGATCCCCAGGATCTCATTCATATGCCTGAGCACGCCGACTATCGTCTTTGCGCGATACAGATAGCTGTCGTGCACGGCGTTGTAGACGATGAGCGCGGAACTGCGATGCTCGATTTCTTCGACAAAGTGCCAGAGGAACAGCGACGCTACTCGCTCGTCCCCGGCCCGAAACAGCTTGTCCTCGTGGTCGAGGAAGACTTTGAAGTAGGGCGTGAACGTGGCTTCGACAACTGCGGGATAAGCGAGACGCCAGGCGAGCGGCTTGGTGGCGGTGAGGCGGTCGTAGGAGGCCACGACGTCGGCCATCGTTTCCTGCAAGCCGGGCCAACGTCGGATCAGCGCACGGATATGGCTTTGGTGAGCGGCTGAGTGCTGTGCCTCCTGACGCAAGTAAGACTCTGCCTCCTCCGCCGTGGCCGGGTCCCGCATCAGCGGTATGGCTTCCCGCGTCGCGTCGACGATGAGTTTCTCGAAGCCGGGCGCGAAGAACGAAATGGCATTGCACTGCATTGCAAACGCGGGGCGCTCCGGCTGCCAGTTGAACGGGACATCGGCGCTCGCGAAGTCGAAGCGAACGCGCCTCACCTGTAGCTCCGTCATGGCGTCGACGTTAGCGGCCAAGATCGCCAGTGACAAGACAATGATGCATAGATGTATGGCGTTATGCTGGGGCGACGCCGGTCAGCCTTGACGGCCAGGCCCTAGAACCATACGTTATACACAAAACGTCTAGTCAGATGGCAGGTGTCCAGATGAACCTGATCGTGTTCAACAGCCCCGCCGGTCTTCCCTGGCAGACGAATCTGTGCGACATCATGCTGCTGACCATGTTCCTGGCGGCAGTGGCGTACAGCGTCGTCCAGTTCCGCCGCGGAAGGCGCGTCTACTGCGCATTGCTGGCGGCAGCGGCAATCTACGGGCTCGTGCTGGAACTGGTCGGGATGGCCACACTCAACATGTACAAGCAGGGCGACTTCATGTTGATGATCAACTGGCCTGCCTTCCCGTTGTGGCACGGCACCACGATGATGCCCGCGTACGTTGTGATCTTTTACCCGGTCTTTCTGTTCACCGGTTTCAAGGTCGTCGAGGCGATCGGGACCGAAAAGCGTTGGCAGGGAGCCGTCACCGGTGGGCTATTCATGATCGCGCTTGACGCCCCCTACATCATTGAGGGCAACCTGCGCCACGTCGTGTGGTGGACCTGGAATCCAAACTTTGAGTACTTCCAGTTCTGGGTCGGCTGGCCCCTGCTCGATCTCTGTTGGCAGGGCATCTGGGACGCCGTCTTCATTTACATCATGCTTTGGGCCGCACCCCGAATCGACGGCTTGGCCGGTAGCGGTATCGCACGATGGTCGAATGCGAAGGCAATGGGCGCTTTTCCACCGCTCGCAGCCCTGATGGTCCTGGTGACCGGGCCCATCCTGATGTCACCGGTCACCGTCGTCACCGCGCTCGGCGGACGTCAGTGGCCTGTGGTCGTGATGCTCGTGGTCGGCTACTGCGCGGTCACTGTGACCGCACTGCGCTCTGCCAAAGCTAATCCGTCATTCGAACCGTTCACCCTCGGTCTGGTCGTCCTATACGTGGCAAGCCTTGGGGCGATGGTGATCGCCAACGTGGTCTACGAACGCGGTCTTACCCAGTACATCCTGGTTCAGGCCGTGGGCCTGATCGTGGTGAGCGGTCTTGCATCGTTCCCTTGGATTGCCACCCGCGGAGGCTCCCGTGAACTGGCCGGGCAGGCAGTTCAAGCCGTGGCCTGATGCGTCAAAAACCTTGACCTCGCCGTCTAGCGGACGGGTCTTAAGTCGACCATGCTTGACAGATGGCGAATGTCGAGCGGGCGGAACCGTTGGTCCGGCGGTCTACGAGGATCGTGGCGGGTTGTGCGTTGGTGCTGTCGGCTTTAGGGCTGGCGGGTGGCGTGGCCCAGGCCGTCCCGGCCCCGACCTCGCATTGGTGCCCGGGCAATCCGTGGGACCCGAGCTGGGGCAAGGTCTACGACTGGGACTGGAACCACTGCCACGACTGGCAAGGTCCGGCGGGCCAGAGTTTCCCGGCCGGTGCGGGCCCCTGGGGTCCACCGCCGGTGTGGGCGCCCCCGGCGCCACCCCAACCGGCATCGGCACCGGGGGCTCAGCTGATGTGGAATCCGACTGGCCCGGGCAATTGGGGGTTCTGGAACAACGGAATCTGGACGCCCGCCTGAGGGAACGCGCTGTAGTTCGCCCTTTGAGGCGGGCATCTTGTCGGTATGGCTCCTTAGCATGCCCTCGTCGCACTAACGTGCACCGCCACGGCCGCCAGGAGGGCTCCATGAAGTTCGTTTCCACCCGCATCATCACCGCCGACGTCAAGCGTCTCGTCGATTTCTACGAGACGGTCACCGAGAGCCCCGCCGTGTGGGGCAACGAGCTTTTCGCCGAAATCCCGACGCCGGTTGGCACGCTGGCGATCGGCAGCGACAAGACCGTTCCGCTGTTTGCGGCTGGATCGGCCGAGCCGGCCGCCAACCGCAGCGCGATCGTGGAGTTCATGGTCGACGACGTCGACGCGGAATATGAGCGGCTCCATGAGCGCGTCGGGGAGGTGGTGACAACGCCAACCACGATGCCGTGGGGTAACCGCGCGCTGCTTCTGCGCGATCCCGACGGGAATCTTGTCAACCTGTTCACCCCGATTACGGACGAGGCCCGTGCCAAGTTCGGAATATGACTGGTGTGCAACGAACTTCGGCTGGCTGCGTCTCGGTGGAGCTGTAGAGGCGCGGTCTAACTCAACGGTTAAGTAGGCTGGACTGGTGTCAGTTGGCGGCCGCTTACCACGCGCGCGTTCTGTTCAGCTCCTCTGTGGCGCCCTCGCCGGGCCGCTCTTCGTGACTGCTTTCACCGCGATCGGAGCCGCGCGTCGGGGCTACGACTGGCGGCGCTACCCGGTCAGTTCGCTTGCGGTCGGTCGTCAAGGCTGGGATCAGCGCATCAATTTCATCCTTGCCGGACTTCTATATTCATGTGCGGCTGCGGGTCTCGCACGTTGCGATCGGCGGCGCATTGGACCGCGTGCCGTTCCGGCGGTCGTCGCTGGAGCGGGCATTGGGTTGATCGGCTCGGGAGTCTTCGTCACCGATTATGTTGGTGATCGTCTCGGCGAGCTCTCCGCCCCGGCCCGGCGCACTCGTGCGGGGCGGATGCACGACCTCTGCGGGATCCCGGTCTTTGCGGGCATCCCGGTTGCCGGCCTGGCCAGCGCGGCCACCGCCGTGCGTACCGGGGACTACCGTTGGGCCTGCTACTCGGCAGGATCGAGCACGGTGATGGCGGGGACCCTGCTCCTGTTGGGTGCCGCTATCAAGGGTCGATTCGGCCTCAGCGGCAAAAGCGGTATCTTCCAACGTATCTCGATCATTGTCGGGCTCGGATGGCTGAGCTCCGTGTCGCTCCGCGGCCTTGGTGAATGACGAACCTCCGCCGGGCGTCCACCGATTTGGCGGCGGGCCGATGGATTGGCTCGTTGCCGGCTGCGAAATCTCGGCTACTTGGTACGAATTAGTCGGAGACATGCACGGCGGGGTCGGCGCCCACGGGTATCCAGGCACTCATGCGTGGTGGGCGGCGCGGCGTTAAGATCTCGTCGTGGTCGGTGAGGACTGCCCTGAGACTCCTGAGGAGTTGGAACGCCGGGCCGAGGCGCTCGACGAGCGCGAGCGGGAACTCGCGGACCGCGAGGCCGAGGTCGGACGGCGCGAGTGGATGGCCGGCAGACGAGATCGGCTCGCCGACCGGCGGGACCAAATCGCTGACGAGCGCGAAGAATTAGCGGACGAACGGGAGCGCCGCGCGGACGAACGCGAGGGCACGTCCGAACAGCGTGAGCGCGACCGGATCCGGCGCGTGGGCGAACAATCGAAGCGCACCGAAGCGACGGCTCGACGCGAGCAGGCGGACATCGACCGCGAGATAGCGGACACCGAGCGCGGGTCCGAAAGCCGCTGATCGTCCGCGCAGACGTTTGCTGGTAGGCGCATCTGCCGGGGCGTCCGATTTGCTGAAAGTGCGGCGAAGGCCATTGTCCGGTTTGCGAATGACGTGCGCCACAAATTTTGGCGGATAATAACTGGCATTGCTAGCGTCCCCGGCCATGGTAGTACTTGCAACATTGCTGTCATTGATCAATCAGGTATCCGGAACGCCTTATATTGCGGGTGGGGATTCTCCGTCCGGGACGGATTGCTCGGGACTCGTTTCCTGGGTTGCCAACGCGGCATCCGACAGGCCCGTCTTCGGAAACCGGTTCAACACCGGCAATGAAGAAGCGGCTTTGTTGGCGCGCGGCTTTCAATACGGAACCGCCCCTAACGCCCTCGTGATCGGGTGGAACGGCGGCCACACGGCCGCGACCCTGCCGGACGGGACCCCGGTGTCCAGCGGTGAGCACGGTGGAGTGCACATCGGTGGCGCCGGCGCCTACCAGGCCGGGTTCACGCATCACATGTTCCTGCCGATGCCGCCGGATGGCGAAGGCGCCCTTCCGCCGCCGCCGGACGCGCCGCCACCGCCGCCGGACGCGCCGCCGCCACCGCCGGAGGCGCCGCCCGTCCTGGTCGACGCCATGGCTCCCGCACCGCCCGCACCACCGGCCCCGCCGGCGCCCGAAATGCCGCCGCCCGGCGAACCGGGAATTGCGAATCCTTAACGAAAGCAATTCGCGAAAGTCTCAATCTTTCGTGCCACTATTTGACGCATATAGGACACGCAAGCAGAACAGGAGCCAGTGCACAGTGAAATAGCTCGGCTTGCGCACGGTCTGTGAGGCAGGCCACTTGCGCAGCTGCTAAGCGGTCCGCGATTCGCACGGAATCAATGCGAAAGTGCGCCCCGGGTGTTCAATTGCAACGCCCGGGGCGCACTTTGCTGGAGCCCGATCACGGCCGGCGGCGCCGACGGGCGGATATGCTGGCGCTGCCCGGCGCGACCGGGCGAGGCGCAGTATCCAGGAGCGAGCTAGGTGGGCACCGCAATGATCTTCATCGTCGTGAAGTTCGAGACCAAGCCCGAGTGGGCGGACCGCTGGCCAGAACTCGTCGCATCCTTCACCTCCGCCACTCGTGCCGAGGAAGGCAATCTCTGGTTCGAGTGGTCGCGAAGCCTGGACAACCCGGCGGAGTACGTTTTGGTGGAGGCGTTCCGTGACGGTGAGGCGGGCGGCATCCACGTCAACAGCGACCACTTCAAGCGGGCGATGCAAGAACTCCCGCAGGCACTGACGTCTACCCCGAAAATCATCAACCAGACCATCGATGCTTCCGGATGGTCCGAACTGGGTGAGATGTCGGTCGACTAGCCGGCTCCCGTTACCGTTACGGCAATTTCGTCGCCCAGCTGAAAGCCCGGAGCCAGCGGAAGCGTGTCACCGCTCCAGAACTTGCCGGGGTCAAACCAATTGGCGTCCTTGTCCGTGTTCAGCAATCCCATTTCCTCGTACGTGATCGCCACCGTCTCCGCGCAATAGGCAGTGGAAAGGCTCATCTTGCGCTCTTCCCGGCGGCGCCGGGTCTGCTCGCGAACCTTGCTGTCCACCACGGGGATTCCGCGCACCCAGTCATTGATGGTCGGGAGCCGGCCGCGGAACCAGCGACCGGTCAGCCGGGCAGTGGTGGGAAACGCGGTGCCGTCCATCCGGGCGATCACCCGCAGGAGCTTGTTTTCCTGTTCGCGGGTGGGGTGGGGTGTCAGCTGACGTAGCCAGCACCGCTGGTCGTAACGCTGCGTCCACTGCAAGACCGCCTGGTGCAGGTCGTTGAGCTGCACGCCGCGGTGGTTGGTTCCCGTCCACATGTCCTCGAGCTTGTCGCCCAGTTCGGCATGCCAAATCAATGGTGGCAGGTCGTCGATGGCCACCGTCATGCCGACGTGATTGACCGGTGCGTTCGTCAACGTCTGAATCGCGCGGTCGGGCCGGGAGCGGCCGCGAAACAACCAGAGGTCGCCCGTGCGAGTCTCGTTCAGCGCTTGATCGAGGGTGAGCATTATGAGGAGAGTACTTCGCGTCCGTCGTGAACACGTCCGCCCTCAGGCTTCGGAGTTGCAAGAGCGCACAAGTTGAACACAGCGCGAATACCCTGGGTTCATGCGCAATGTGTGGAAATGGCTTGGGCTGGCCGGCGTCGCCGGTGTCGTCGCCGGGGGCGCGCTGGTGGTTCGCGACCAACGCAAACGACGCGCCTACACGGCCGACGAGGTCCGGTCCCGCCTGCACCAGCGGCTGGCCGAATACGACGGCGAGGGCTTTCAGGCCGAATCGGGATCGGCCGGGACGTCGACGGCGAACAACCGATAGTTGCCCGAAAATCCCTTGAGTTCGACGTCGCGGCCTGCGTCGAAGCGGATGTCGTCACTGTCGGAAAGGGCATCTCGCACCGGCTGACTCACCAAGATCTCACCACCGGCCGCCTGCGCCGCCACCCTTGCCGCCATTGCGACGTTCCGGCCGAACAGATCGTCGCCGCGACGCACCGAGCGGCCCATGTGGATGCCGATCCGGACGCGAATCTCCTCGTGCCGCTTGCGCTTTGCATCCTTGCGTAGCGCACGCTGTAGGTCGATGCCGCACCGCACCGCCTGGTCGGCGCGGGCGAATGCCACCATGAACCCGTCGCCCTGGCTCTTCACCACGTGACCAGACCGTCGCTGCACCAGCTCCGACACCAGCTTGTCGTGCGCCCCAATCAGCTTGACCCAGGCGCGATCACCGATCCGTTCGTTGAGCGCGGTGGATTCCTCGATGTCGGAGAACAGGATCACCACCCGGCCATCCGGTGTGACCCGCGCCAGGTCGGGGCGCTCCACCTCCGCCCAGTCGGCGAGGTCTTCGATCGAACTGCGCACGGCGGCGCCGAAGCCTTCTTTGCGCACTACGTTCGCGGTGTTCCACACCGTTTTGAGAGCCTCGCGGCCGCCCGACAGCAACCAATTGCGGGCGTCGGTGCGGTGCCGCAACTCGTCGATCTCCTGGCGGCTGCGGACCAGTAGCCGCGACACCACGGCGAGCGCGATAGCCTCGATCGCGGCAGCGCCGGCCAGCACGTAGACCGTGATATGCAGCGCGTCGCCCACGCAAGCATCCTGCCAAAGGCCGCGGTGGCTTGAGGTTGTCGGGTCTGTGTGCGGTGTCTAGTGTTAGGTCCGACCGCCGCGGGTAGTGAGTCTGGAAGAGCCGATGACTTTCGGAGGTGCGGGCTTGGCTGACGGCGGTGACAACTCTTCGAACAAGCTGGTGATATTCGGCATCACCGGGGACCTGGCGCGCAAGATGACGTACCGGGCCTTGTACCGGCTCGAGGCGCGCGGCATGTTGGACATCCCGATCGTCGGCGTGGCCAGTGACGACATCCCCCTCGAGAAGCTGGTCGGGCGCGCCCGCGACGCCATCAAGGCGTCGGGTGAGAAGTTCGACGACGCGGTGTTCGACCGGCTCGCGGGCCGGCTGTCTTATCTGCACGGTGACGTCACCGACGACAAGCTCTACGGCCAGCTCGCCGAGAAGATCGGCAAGGACTGCCGGCCGCTGTACTACCTGGAAATGCCGCCGTCCCTGTTCGCGCCGATCGTGGAAAACCTCGCCAAGGCCGACCTGTTGGAGTGCGCACGCGTCGCGGTGGAGAAGCCGTTCGGCCACGACCTGGCCTCTGCGCGTGACCTGAACGCCCGGCTGCGCGCGGTGCTCGACGAGGACCAGATCCTGCGGGTGGATCACTTCCTGGGCAAGCAACCCGTCGAAGAGCTGCAGTACCTGCGCTTCGCCAACAACGCGCTGGCCAAGCTGTGGGACCGGGACAGCATTTCCGAAATTCACATCACCATGGCCGAGGATTTCGGCATCGAGGACCGCGGCAAGTTCTACGACGCGGTGGGTGCCCTGCGTGACGTCGTGCAGAACCATCTGCTTCAGGTGCTCGCGCTGGTCGCGATGGAGCCCCCGGTCGGCCCCAGCGCCGATGACCTGAACGACAAGAAGGCCGAGGTGTTCCGCGCGATGCCGGCGCTGGATCCCGAGCGTTGCGTGCGTGGCCAATACCGCGGCTACACCGACGTGGACGGGGTAACCAAGGATTCCCAAACCGAGACCTATATCGCGCTGCGGACCGAGATCGATAACTGGCGCTGGGCGGGCGTGCCGATCTTCTTGCGCGCGGGAAAAGCGTTGCCGGAGAAGGTCACCGAGGTGCGGATGTTCCTCCACCACGTTCCCGGATTCTCGTTCCTGCCCAACCGTCGGCCGCCCGCGCCCAACCAGATCGTGCTGCGCATCGATCCCGATCCGGGGATGCGGCTGCAGTTGTCCGCCCAAGTGGGCGACGAATGGCACGACGTACACCTGGACTCGTCGTTCGCGGAGGACCTCGGGGAAGCTGTGCGCCCCTACGAACGGCTCCTGTACGCCGCGCTCACCGGGGACCGCCAGCTGTTCGCCCGGGAGGACGCCATCGAGGAGACATGGCGGATCGTGCAACCCGTGCTGGACAAACCAGGCCGGATCCATCACTACGACCAGGGCTCCTGGGGACCCGAGGCCGCGCAGTCGCTGCTGCACGGCCACCGCAGCTGGCAAGAGCCGTGGCTGCCCAAGCAGACGTCACAGTAAGGAGAACAGGAAGAGATGCAGCTCGGGATGATCGGCCTCGGCCGGATGGGCGCGAACATCGTCCGCCGCGTCGCCAAGGACGGACACGAATGCGTGGTCTACGACCACAACCCGGACGCGGTCAAGGCGATGGCGGGGGAGGAGAGGACCACCGGGGTGGCGTCCCTGCAGGAGCTCGCCGAGAAGATGACCGCTCCGCGGGTGGTCTGGGTGATGGTGCCGGCGGGGACCATCACGACCGGGGTCATCGAGGAGCTGGCCAACACCCTGGACTCCGGCGACATCGTCATCGACGGCGGCAACTCGTACTACCGCGACGACATCAGCCACGCGAAGACGCTGTCGGAGAAGGGTATTCACCTACTGGACTGCGGCACCAGCGGTGGCGTGTGGGGCCGGGAACGCGGCTACTGCCTGATGATCGGCGGCGACGACGAGGCTTTCCTGCACGCCGAACCCATCTTCGCCTCGGTCGCTCCCGGAGTGGAAGCGGCGCCGCGTACGCCGGGGCGTGACGGCGAGGTCGCGCGGTCGGAAAGGGGATACCTGCACTGCGGTCCGTCCGGCGCCGGGCACTTCGTCAAGATGGTGCACAACGGCATCGAGTACGGGATGATGGCCTCCCTCGCCGAGGGGCTGAACATATTGCGCGGTGCCGACATTGGCAAGCAGGTGCAAGAGGGCGACGCGGAAACGGCGCCGCTGTCGAATCCGGAGTTCTACCAGTACGACTTCGACATTCCCGAGGTCGCCGAGGTATGGCGCCGCGGCAGCGTCATCGGCTCCTGGCTGCTGGACCTGACCGCGATCGCGCTGCACGATTCGCCCGACCTCAAGGAGTTCTCCGGGCGAGTCTCCGATTCCGGGGAAGGCCGGTGGACCGCCATCGCGGCGATCGACGAGGGCGTCCCTTCGCCGGTACTGACGACCGCGCTGCAGTCCCGCTTCGCCTCGCGCTCACTCGATGACTTCGCGAATAAGGCGCTGTCGGCGATGCGCAAGCAGTTCGGCGGGCACGCCGAGAAGCCGGCGAACTAGCGGCGATCGCGAGCGCGGCGGAGCCGGGCGATGCGGGTCGCCGCCATCGGGACGCGGATCGCGGCCAATCAGTGCCGCTTGACGAACTTCACCACGGCGTCGCTGAACGCGTCGTTGTCGTCGCCGGCCGCGGTGTGCCCGGCGTTGGACAGCTCGACGAACTCCGCGCGGGGCACGCTGGCCAGGAAATGCCGGACGCCCTCGGGGCTCACCACGTCGGACAGCTTCCCGCGGATCAGTAGGACGGGAATCGAGAGGCTCTTCGCCGCCTGCTCGAACTTCTCGGTGCGCAGCTCGGGATCGTCGCCGGGCTTGGTCATGAACGCCGGGTCCCAGTGCCAGTACCAGCGGCCGTTCTCGCGCAGGCGCAGGTTCTTCTTCAGGCCCTCGGGGCTGCGCGGCTTGTCCCGGTATGGGAGGTAGGCGGCGACGGCGTCGGCGGCCTCCTCCAGGGAGTCGAAACCGTCGAGGCCGCTGATCATGAAGTCGCGAATGCGGGCGCTGCCGCCCTTCTCGAATCGGGGCACCACGTCGACGAGGACCAGTCGGGTCACCACCGCGGGCCCCGCCCGGTGGGCGGCGAGGATGCCGGTCAGCCCGCCCATGCTCGCGCCGATGATCATCACCGGCCGGCCGATCGCCTCGATTACCTTCAAGACATCGGCGGTCAGGGTCTCGACGTCGTAGTCGGCATTGGGTGCGCGATCGCTGTCACCGTGTCCCCGGCTGTCGACTGCGACGACGTGCAAGCCCTCGTCGGCGAGCGTTTGGCCGGTGTTTTTCCAGGAATGCCGGTTCTGGCCGCCACCGTGCAGCATGAGGACGCTCGGGCGCCCCGCGCCGTCGGTCCCGCCATTCCATTCGTCGGCGACCAGGGTGATGCCGCCGACACCGGAAAACTCGACCGTCTGAGGGAGGCTGCTGACGGTGCTCATGCGACCTGACGTTACATAGGGGGCTTAAGCACCGTCTCGCGGGTCGGCGCCGCGATGAGTTTTCCCGCTGGCCGGGGTCTATCCAGTGACAACACCAACGATCAAAGAGGAGACCCCGGCCTATGCCATCGATCACCCCGTCGCTGTGGTTCGACCATGACCTGGAGGAGGCGGCCAGGTTCTACACCTCGATTTTCCCGAACTCTCACATCGAGGGCTTCAACCGAACCACGGAGGCCGGACCGGGCGAGCCGGGCACCGTCCTGTCCGGCAGCTTCGTGCTGGACGGCACCCGGTTCATCGGCATCAACGGCGGCCCGCACTTCCACTTCACCGAAGCGGTGTCGTTCACCATCCACTGCAAGGACCAGGACGAGGTCGACTACTACTGGGAGCGGTTGACCGACGGCGGCGAGGAATCGCAGTGCGGTTGGTGCAAGGACCGCTTCGGCCTGAGCTGGCAGATCGTCCCGGACCGGCTCTACGAGCTGATCAGCGACCCCGACCGGGCACGCGCGGCGGCCGCCACTCAAGCGATGTATGGCATGCGAAAGATCGTCATCGCCGATTTGGATCGGGCCGCCGCGCAGGTTTAGCGAAACTCCCTGTGGCAGCACCGCTTTGACCGCTTGGGGCATGCGGTCGGTGCGTCGCGGGCCCGCACGCGTTAGGTTGGTCCGTGCGGACGCGCCGAGCAGGGAGTCAATATGGGTGAACCAGGCTGGATCGACGTGCCCAGCCCTGCGGGGGACCTGAAGGCACTCACCTGGGGGCCACGCGGTGGCCCCATCGCCTTGTGCCTGCACGGCTTCCCCGACACGCCCTACGGGTTCCGCAAGATCGCTCCCCGGCTCGTCGAGTCCGGCTGGCGGGTGGTGGCCCCGTTCATGCGCGGATACGCGCCGTCGTCGATCCCGGCCGACGGCAGCTATCACGTCGGCGCGATGATGGACGACGCCTTGCGGGTGCGCTCGGCGGCCGGCGGCACCGACGGTGACGTGGTGATCGGCCACGACTGGGGTGCGATCGCCACCACCGGTCTGGCCGCCATGCCCGACAGCCCGTTCACCAAGGCCGTGATCATGTCGGTGCCGCCGTCCGCGGCCTTCCGCCGCAAGGCAGGCGCGGCGGAGCGCGGACGGCTGGCCGGCCAACTGGCGCGTCAACTGCTGCGCAGCTGGTACATCATGTACTTCCAATTGCCCTTGTTGCCAGAGCATTCCGCGTCCTGGGTACTGCCGCTGCTGTGGCGGCGGTGGTCACCGGGCTATCGTGCCGACGAGGATCTGCGCCACGTCGACGCGGCGATCGGGACGCCGGAGAGCTGGCGTGCGGCGCTCGGACCGTACCGCGCCACGATCCGCAACACCCGGCCGCCGGCGCAGTATGCCGAACTGAACGAGCTGTGGACAGCCGAGCCGGTGTGGCCGTGCCTGTACCTGCATGGCCGCGACGACGGCTGCATGACATCGGCTTTCGCCCGCTGGGCGGAGAAGGTGTTGCCGCCGGGCAGCGAGATGGCGATCGTGGATCACGCTGGGCACTTCCTGCAGCTCGAGCAGCCCGACAAGGTCGCCGACCTGATCCTCGGGTTCATCGGCTCACCCGGCTGAATGGCGCCGCAGCGGTTGGCCGCTGTCGATGCGCAGTTCTACTGGATGTCGGCCAAGATTCCCAACGACGAGTTCTTGCTCTACGCGTTCGACGGCGAGCCCGTCGACTACGCCCACGTCATTGAGCAACTCCGCCGGCGGGCCAGCGAGGATCCGGAGCTGGCGCTGCGGCTGCGGGATCGCGGCCCGCTCGTGTATCCGCAGTGGGTTCCCGCGGCCGTCACGCCCGACCAGGTCGTCCGCCACGACCTCGAGGACCGCAGCTGGGCCGGCTGCCTGGCCGCCGTCGTCGCCCTTGCCGGCGACCAGCTGGACGTGCGCCGGATGCCCTGGCGGCTGCACGTCTTCAGCGCGGTGCTGGGCATCCCGAACGTGACCGGACCGGGGAGCGTGGCCGTAATGCAGGTCGCGCACGCGTTGGCCGACGGGGCCCGAGCCTCCGCGATGGCGGGTTGGCTCTTCGGCCGGCCGGACCACGTGCCCGGGGTGCGGCGGCTGCGGGCCGGATTCTTGCCGTGGCGAGCCGCGCAGGCGGCTCGCGCCCATCGGCAGTTGGAGCGCGACACTCGCGCGGGTCTGCTGACCGCCAAGGCAGATCCCCGGCCACTGCTGCCGACGAATGCGCGGCCTGGCGCGGCCCGGTCGGTGCGCACGCTGGTGCGACACCGCTCGCAGTTGCGCGGCCCTACTGTCACGGTGGGCGCGCTGACGGCGATATCCGCGGCGCTCTACGAGTTGCTGGGCGACGCCGCCGATACGCTGGGCGCCGAGGTTCCGATGGCCAAACCCGGTGTCGCGCATGCGTATAACCACTTCGGTAACGTCACGGTGGGTCTGTATCCGAAGCTGGGGTGGGAAGCCCGCGCCGAGCGGATCGCGGCGGAGCTGGCCAACGGCCGGCGCCGCTTCGCGCATCCGGCCACGCGTTACGCCGACCGAGCCTTCGCGGCGGTACCCGCAGTCCTCTTACGTTGGGGCGTAGCCCAATTCGATTTCGATGTCCGCCCCGAGCAGGTATCCGGCAACACCGTGTTGTCCAGCGTGTACCGCGGGCCGGCCGATCTGACCTTCGGCGGAACCCGGGCGGTCCTGACGGCCGGCTACCCGGCGCTGTCGCCGGTGATGGGGCTGACGCATGGCGTGCACGGGATCGGCGACACCATCGCGGTCAGCGTGCACGCCGCCGAGTCGGCCGTCCCCGACATCGATGCCTACGTGCGGCTTCTCGACGCGGTGTTGTAGCTACTGCGCGTCACCGGATCGGGCGGCTTCCTCCCGCGTGAGGCCGACGGCGGAGATCAGCTCCTCGTGCAGCTCGAACCACACGGTGTGGTAAGAGTCGATGAGCGGCCTGGTCAGCCATGCCGTCTCGCCTGCCCGCACTTTGCCCAGCGCCGCAACCAGTTTCGCCGGGTATGCGTTCAGTCGCGGCAGCTGCGCCGCGACCGACTCGATGATGGGCAGCACCCGCGCATGCACATCGTCGAGGCGGGCCAGCACCGCCGCGTCGTATTCCGCGTCGTCGTGCGCGTTCGGGGTGCCGTCGGGACCGCCCTTGAGCTGCCAGTCGGTGACCAAGGATTTGAAATCGGCGTTGACGGGCCGAAAGTCGTCGTAGGCGGCGGCCAGCACCGCCCGGTCGGCGCCGCTGCGCTCCTCGGCCAGCAGGGTCGCGAGCCGGTCGCGCCCGGCGGGGGTGATCCGCACGGTCGCCTCGTTGACCAGTAGGCCTGCCGCGGTCAGCTGTTCGACGATGGTCGTCACGTCGGCGAGGTCTTCGTTGAGTGTCGCGGCAAGCTCGGCGGGACGCAGCCGGCCCTTCAGCCGAACCGCTTGCAACACCGCCAATTCGGTCATGGCGTGGTCTCGCCCGCGAGGCGCAGCGCGGTCAGCATGACGATCAGCGGGGTGGCCGAAACGACGTCGGTGTGTCCGCGTTTCATCGCCTCCGAGACCGCGTCGTCCGTGGCGTCATCCAGCCGCATGTGGCCGCCGGAGGTGTGGGCGCGCAGCGGGCTGAGCCGTCGGGCGATGTCGGCCAACTCCCGCAGTTCGGGTGTATCGCTTTCGGACCAGGCGGACAGGCTCAGGTTGCCCTCGCGCACTTCGCCTTTCGCGCCGTCGACGGTGATCAGCTTGCCGGCCAGGGATGCGGCGACCCCGGGGCCACAACCCACCACAGCCACCCGGCCGAGTTCGCGGCTGACCACCGCCGCGTGGCTGGCCGCCCCGCCGACCTCGGTGACGATGCCTTGCGCGGCGAGCATGCCGGAGACGTCTTCCGGCCGGGTGTGGTCGCGCACCAGGATCACCGGCTCACCTCGCTCGGCGGCATCGAGCGCCTCGTCGACGTCGGTGTACGCCCTGCCCGATGCGACGCCCGGGCAGGCCGGCAATCCCTTGGCCAGAAGTCTTGCCGACAAACGTATTTCCGGCTGTAATGCCGGTAGCAGCAGAGTTTGTACGTGCGCCGGGCTCACCCGTCTCAGCGTCTGCGCGTCGTCGATGAGCCCCTCGTGCCGCAGCTGTAATGCGAGGCGCACCGCTGCCTGCGCCGACCGCTCCGCGCCCCGTGTCTGCAGCAGCCAGAGTTTGCCGTCTTCGACGGTGAACTCGATCTCTTGAACGTCGGACCCGAGTCGCTCCAATCTGCGGGCGGCGTCCATCAACTCGTCGTAGACGGCCGGCTGCTCTTCGCGCAGGGCGGTGACCGGCTCGACGTCGACCGACCCGGACACCACGTCGTCACCCTGTCCGCCGGGTAGCCATTCGCCGAACGGTGCGCGGTCGCCGGTGACGGGATTGCGTGAAACGAGAACGCCCGCACCGGAATCGGGGCCGTGGTTGCCGAACACCATCGCCTGCACGACGACGGCCGTGCCGCTCTGATCGTCGCCGCCGGAATGGGCGCGGTAGGCGAGGGCCCGGGGCGAGTTCCACGAGGCGAACACCGCCTCGATGCCGGCGCGTAGCTGCGCATAGGGGTCGGCGGGCGCCGATTCTTGTTCGTCCAATCCGACGATGCGCCGGTACATGCGGTCGAACCGCCGGCGCGTGTCGCGGGCGAACGCGGCGGCGCCGGCGGCGGCGAGCGCATGCTCGACGTCATCGTTCATGCCGAGGTCCAAGATCGTGTCCATCATGCCCGGCATCGACTGGGTGGCCCCCGAGCGCACGCTGACCAGCAGCGGACGCGGGCCCCGACCGAACGTGCGCGAGGTCTGCGCCTCCAGCCAGCTCATCCGGTCCAGCACGTCGGCCCAGATCGCGTCGATGGTGGCCCCGGGGTCGGCGAGGTACCGCAGCCCCACCTCGGTGGTGATGCAGAAGGCGGGCGGCACCGGCAGACCGTGGCGGTGCATCACCTCGATGCCGTGGCCCTTGTTGCCCAGCAGCGCCCGCGGATGACTGGCCGTGCCGTCCAGTAACACCACGGAATGCCCGTCAGGCGAGGCGCTAGACGCGCCACAGGGAGCGCCGCTGCCTCGTGCGATACGAGCCGTGGTGCACCCCCTTCTGGTCGGCTGCCGATCGGCCAATGTCGGAACGTCCGCAATGTTCCCACACGCGCCGCGGGAGTTAGCTGCTCGGCGGTCCTGTTATCCGGTCCGCCCGATGATCTAGGTTTGCAGGTATGACTCCCTACGACGTCGGGTTACTGATCTTGCGGCTGGTGTTGGGCGTGACGTTGGCCGCGCATGGCTACAACAAGTTCTTCGGTGGCGGCCGCATCCCGGGCACCGCGCGGTGGTTCGAAAGCATCGGCATGAAGCCGGGCAAGTTCCACGCCACCGTGGCTGCCACGACCGAGATGGCCGCCGGGTTGGGCCTGGCCGCCGGCCTGCTCACCCCGATCCCCGCCGCCGGCTTCGTGTCGTTGATGCTGGTCGCGGCCTGGACGGTGCACCGCGCTAACGGCTTCTTCATCGTCAAGGAGGGCTGGGAGTACAACCTGGTCCTGGCGGTCAGCGCCGTGGTCGTCGCCACCCTGGGCGCCGGAAAGCTGAGCCTGGACTACGTCGTGTTCGGGCACAACTGGATGGACGGCTGGCGCGGCTTACTCATCTCTGTCGTGCTCGGCCTGGCCGGAGCGCTCGGCCAACTGGTCATCTTCTACCGTCCTCCCGCTAAGCAGGCCGGTTAGCTGGCGACCGACCGCGCCGACGTGCGATGGCCGCGGCGAGTACTTCTATCCGCTGGCGCGACTGACTGATGCCAGCGATCCGGGTGTTCCGATGGATAGCGGTGTGAGTCCTGCGGGATGAGCGGCTCACCGGGATCGCGGACGCCGAGCGCACTTGAAGTCGCGCTATCCGTAGCGATGTGTCTCGACCTTGATACCGCGGCCAAGGTCAGCTTTGCCGGTCCACCTCGGGAGTGGATGGTTCGCTGACAGCCCTCTTCCCTTTGGCAACGGTAAGCGTGGCGCATACCACCAGTACGCCGGTGGAGGCGGCTTCGGCGATCAACGCCCAGGAGTTCAGCACTTGCCGGTCGGGGACTACGGATATGCCTAATTCGTTCTTGGCGTCGCCGGCGAGTACGGCCGGATACGCCAGACACAAGACGGCGCTGAGGAATGCGACGACCGCGCATCCGCACGCCACGAATCCGAGCACCCGCACTCGGCTCGCGCCAAGCAGCGCGCCGCCGGCGGCAATCGAGGCGATCAGTACGACCCACCCCGGCGTGCCGTTGACCAGGCCGGTGAACAGGCCACCATAGTGATCGCCGTGCTCGCCGATGTAGATGCCCAGACCATTCCAGCGAATGGGCAGGCCCAACGGGCTCACATCGACCCATGGCAGAAGAGTCAGTGCGGCCGACGCGATGGCCGCCACGACGGCCACTACATCAATTACCCTGGTACGCAACGGTTCCCCCTCGATCCATTCAGCCGTTGATTTCTGTTATGAGTTGGGCATGATCTCAACGGGATTTTCGCTCAGGGGCTCAATCACGATGGCGACGTCCTTCATCAGCTCGATCGAGCGATTAGTTTCGAGGACGCTCTGTACGTCTCCCTCGAGAATCATGTAGCCGGCACGATTCATTTTCTCAAAGAAGTCGATAAGCGACTCCCTGCTGCGGAACACCGGGAAGAACTGCATTTCGCCGCGTCCTAGTAAGAAGGCCTTTTGTCTGCCGTCTTTAGTGTTGCCAAAAGGGGTGGAGTAGTAGACCTTTTCCGCACTGAGGGCTTGTGCGGAGTGACTTTTCTTCCTGAAGAAGCCCACAGTGTCTCCTCCCCCCTGCCGGTGGTCGGCCAGCCAGTGCGACGTTACATCCAAACCGCGGGCCCTGAACCAGAAGTGGCCGGCTAGGCGACCGCCGCCGTCTCGGCCTCGCGCACTTCGGTCGCCGCGCGCTCACCGGAGCGGATCGCGCCGTCGATCCACCCGCACATGACGGCCGAGCTTTCCGTCCCCGCCCAGTGGATGCGGCCGCAGGGCTCGCGCAGGGTGTAACCGAATTCGGTCAGCACGCCGGTCGGGGCGTGGCTGATCATCCCCCCGCCGGAGTAGCGCTCGACGGTCCAGTTCTGCTCGTGGTACTCCTGCGGCGTTCTCGCCTTCTCGCCGAACCGGTCCACCAGCTCACCGACGAGCGCGGCTCTGCGCTCGGCCTCGTTGAGCTTGGTCAGCCGCCGCGCCGCGGGCCCTTCGGTGATGACGCACATGACGCCGGGGTCACCGGTGTCCGTGCAGGCGTCGATCGTCAGGGTGGCCGGGGATCCCGGTGCGGCCGATTGACCCGACAGCCCGTCGGCGCGCCAGAACGGCTCGTCGTAGACGATCGACGTCTTAATCACCGCGCCGCTCGGCATCCGCTGGTGCAGCATCGCCCGATCCACCGGCAGCAACGGCTCGTAGACGATCGAGGCGGCGATCGCCAGCGGGATCGCCACAATGACGCGCCGGGCGCGCACCGTCAGGTCGGCGGCGGTCACCGTCACACCGTCGGAGTCCTGGGCGATTTGCCGGACCGGTTGCGAAAGGTGCACCGCGTCACCCAATTCGGCCGCGATGGCACCGTAAATCGCACCCATTCCCCCGACCGGGCGGGCGTCCTGGGAGCCGCCCTTCCCCGAAATCGCGAACGTCAGCCCGCCCGCGGACGCCGTCTGCAACAACCCCCACAGCAAGGACGTCTCTGACGCCGCCGAGGTGTAGAGGCCGGCAAAAGCCATGTCCAGCATTTCGCGGGCCTGCTTGGACATGGTGTTCTGCTCGATCCACTCGCCCAGGCTGATGCGGTCCCACTCGTCGGCGTGTTTGGCGTCCCAAGGCGCCTCGCACGGAAGCGATTTGGCCATTTTCTCGATCGACAGCAAACCGACCCCGAGGTTGGCGACCGCCCATGGGCTCATCGTCCAGGGGACGGTGCCGCCGTAGCGGTGCTTCTTGCCGTCGACGATCATCATGGCGTCGCCGTCGTTGTGCTGCTTGTACTCGGAGACGCCGAACTCGTCCATCAGCGCGTAGATCCGGTCCTGGCCCGGTCCGATCCATGCGCCGCCGCGATCGATCCACGTACCGTCGGGGCGGTACTCGGTGAAGGTGCGGCCGCCGACCCTGTCGCGCGCCTCCAGCAAGGCCACCGAATGACCCGCCCGCTTCAACCGCAGGGCGGCCGTCAATCCCGCGAATCCCGCTCCGACCACGCAATAGTCGACTTCTGACATGGCTGGCTCCTCAACCTATGCCCCACCCAGCAGCAAATTACACCGCCGGCGGCATCGGCAGGAGCAGGTTCACGCAGATTTCCGCACGCAGTATCGCCACCCATAGGGTGCGAATTTGTGTTGGTGCATACGGTTCGGACACGGCGCAGCTCCGACGACTTTCCCCGTCGCGAACACCTGGCCGCCAAGATCGCCGAAGTCGCCGCCGACCCGGTTGCCGTCGAACCGGAAACCGCGGAGATGGTGGCGAACCGGATCATCGACAACGCGGCGGTGAGCGCCGCCGCCGTGCTGCGCCGGCCCGTCACCGTGGCGCGGCAGCAGGCGCTGGCCCATCCCGCGCGCCGCGGGGCCAGGGTTTTCGGCGTCGACGGAACCTATTCGGTCGAGTGGGCGGCCTGGGCGAACAACGTGGCGGTACGTGAACTCGACTTCCACGACACGTTTTTGGCCGCCGAATACTCCCACCCGGGTGACAACATCCCCCCGCTGGTCGCGGTCGCCCAGCAGCTGGGCCTGCCCGGCGCCGACCTGATCCGCGGCCTGGCCACCGCCCACGAGATCCAGATCGACCTGGCCCGCGGAATCTGCCTGCACGAGTACAAGATCGACCATGTCGCGCATCTGGGGCCGTCCGTGGCGGCCGGCATCGGGACCATGCTGCGGTTGGACACCGAGACGATCTACCAGGCGGTCGGGCAGGCGCTGCATCTGACCACCAGCACCCGACAATCCCGCAAGGGGCTGATCTCCAGTTGGAAGGCCTTCGCCCCGGCGCACGCCGGCAAGGTCGCGATCGAGGCCGTCGATCGGGCGATGCGCGGCGAGGGATCTCCGGCGCCCATCTGGGAGGGCGAGGACGGGGTGATCGCCTGGCTGCTAGGTGGGCCCGAACGCGAATACCGCGTGCCCCTGCCCGCTCCCGGCGAGCCGAAGCGAGCGATTCTGGACAGCTACACCAAGGAGCATTCGGCCGAATACCAGAGCCAGGCGCCGATCGACCTGGCCCGGCGGTTACGCGAGCGCATCCGCGACCTCGGTGAGATCGCGACCGTCGTACTGCACACCAGCCACCACACCCATGTCGTCATCGGAACGGGCTCCGGGGATCCGCAGAAGTTCGATCCGGACGCGTCGCGGGAGACGCTCGACCACTCGCTGCCCTACATCTTCGCCGTTGCGCTGCAGGACGGCGGCTGGCACCACGAACGCTCCTACGCTGCCGAGCGGGCCCACCGGCCCGACACCGTCGAGCTGTGGCACAAGATCTCGACGGTGGAGGATCCGGAGTGGACCCGCCGCTACCACGCGACGGATCCCGCCGAGAAGGCGTTCGGGGCGCGCGCCGAGGTCACGCTGAAGAGCGGGGAAGTGATCGTCGACGAGCTGGCCGTCGCCGACGCCCATCCGCTGGGCGCCCGGCCCTTCCGGCGTCCGCAGTACGTGCAGAAGTTCACCGAGCTCGCCGGCGACGTGGTGGAACCGGCCGAGCGGGAACGGTTTCTCTCCACCGTGGACGCGCTCGCCGATCTGCGGTCGGGCGATCTCGATGCGCTCAACGTGACGGTTGATCCGCGGGCGCTCGGGCGGGCGCCGGTGATTCCGCCGGGACTCTTTCGTGAGTGAAATCGCGTGTGCGCACACCGTTTTCAGTGTGCGTCCAGCGCGGTAATTTCACGTGGTTCCCGCCCTCGACTCACCCGGAAAGCGCGGGTGAGCTAGGGGCTGGGGGCGGGCCCGCCGTACTGCCACACCAGGTCGTGGGTGCCCGTCATCGTGGGGTTGCACCACATCGTCCTGTTGTTGGCATCCTGGGTGGTCGCATGCAGGACCGTGCAGGCATCACCGGGCGCGGGCGCGTCGGCCCGGGCGACGGGCACGGCACTGACGAACGCCGCCAGCGCTGCGGCCGATATGAGAATTTGAAACCTGGTCATGGTGGACGCCTCCTAGGGGCCGCGCCGACCCGGTTTCACGCTATCCGGGGGCGTCGTCGCAGGCAAAGCCTTCTTGCCGGGCTTGGGTCACGCGCGCCTAGAACACGTTCTAATCTGACCACCATGGGATTTCTCAAGCCCGAGCTGCCGCAGCTCGACATGGCCGAGTGGAACAAGGGCACCCGTAGCGAAAAGATCCGCCCGATGGCCAGGCACTGGGCCGAGGTCGGCTTCGGCACGCCGGTCGCGCTGCACCTGTTCTACGTCGTCAAAATCCTGCTCTACATCCTCTTCGCGTGGCTGTTCGCCTCGGCCACCAGGGGGCTCGGTGGGTTCACCCACGTCGCGTCGTGGTGGTCGGAGCCGATCGTGTTCGAGAAGGTCGTGCTCTACACGATGTTGTTCGAAGTGATCGGGCTCGGTTGCGGCTTCGGGCCGCTGAACAACCGGTTCTTCCCGCCGATGGGCTCGATCCTGTACTGGATGCGGTTCGGCACCATCCGGCTGCCACCCTGGCCGGGCCGGGTCCCGCTTACCGCGGGCACCAAGCGCAAGCCGGTCGATGTCGCGCTGTACGCGCTGTTCCTGCTGGTGACTTTCGCGGCGCTGTTCGCCGACGGTACCGGACCGATGCCCGAGTTGGGCACCACGATCGGGCTGCTGCCCGCCTGGAAGATCGTCCTCATCCTGCTGCTGCTCGGCGTGCTCGGGCTGCGCGACAAGGTGATCTTCCTGGCCGCCCGCGGCGAGGTGTACGCGACGATGGCGGTCACCTTCCTCTTCGGTGCGCCCGACATGATCATCGGGTCCAAGGTGGTGTTCCTGGTCATCTGGATGGGCGCCGCGACGTCGAAGCTCAACAAGCACTTCCCGTTCGTGATCTCCACGATGATGTCCAACAACCCGCTGGTGCGGCCCCGGTGGCTGAAGCGGCAGTTCTTCGAGAAGTTCCCGGACGATCTGCGGCCGGGGCGGCTGTCGCGGTGGGTGGCGCACCTCAGCACGGCGATCGAAATGCTGGTGCCGCTGCCGCTGTTCTTCTGCCACGGCGGCTGGCCCATCACGGTTGCCGCCATAGTCATGGTCTGTTTCCACCTGGGCATCCTGGTGTCGATCCCCATGGGCGTCCCGCTGGAGTGGAACGTCTTCATGATCTTCGGGGTGCTGTCGTTGTTCGTCGCGCACGCCCGCCTCGGACTGCGCGACCTGAGGCACCCGGTGGTGGTGGCGATATTGTTCGTCGTCATCGCAGGAATCGTCCTGCTGGGCAACATGTTTCCGCGCAAGATCTCGTTCCTGCCGGGGATGCGGTATTACGCCGGCAACTGGGACACCACGCTGTGGTGCATCAAGCCCTCGGCCACCGACAAGATCACCCGCGGCATCGTGGCGATCGCGAGCATGCCGCAGGCCCAGCTGGAGCGGTTCTACGGCAGCCCGGAGGCCGCGCAAATCCCGCTCTATATGGGATATGCCTTCCGCGGGTTCAACACTCACGGCCGTGCCTTGTTCACGCTCGCGCACCGCGCGATGGCGGGCCAGAACGAGGACGACTACGTCCTGACCGACGGCGAGCGCATCTGCAGCACCGCCATCGGCTGGAATTTCGGCGACGGCCACATGCACAACGAACAGCTGATCGCCGCCCTGCAGGAGCGCTGCCACTTCGCGCCGGGCGAGGTGCGAGTGGTCCTGCTCGACGCGCAGCCCATCCACAAGCAGACCCAGGCCTATCGGCTGGTGGACGCGGCGACGGGCGAGTTCGAGCGCGGCATCGTCCGGGTCGCCGACATGGTGACCCGGCAACCGTGGGCCGACGACGTCCCCGTCGAGGTGCTGTCGGGATAGGTTCGCGAGCGTAACCGCACTGCGAAATAACCGCGTGAAAAGCGCGGTGCGGTTACGCTCGCGGAACGCTAAGCCCCCGAACGCACCTCCCGCGCGGCGGCGACCATGTTCTTCAGCGACGCGGTGACCTCGTCGGAGTTGCGCGTCTTCAGCCCGCAGTCGGGGTTGACCCAGAGCCGTTCCGCCGGAACGGCTCTCAGCGCCGCGCGCAAGGACTCCGCCATCTCGGCCGTGCTCGGCACCCGCGGCGAGTGGATGTCGTAGACGCCGGGGCCGACGCTGTTGGAGAAGCCGATCGAGTTGAGGTCGTCCAGCACCTCCATGTGTGAACGTGCCGCCTCGATCGACGTCACGTCGGCGTCCAGGTCGGCGATCGCCCCGATCACCTCACCGAACTCCGAGTAGCACAGGTGCGTGTGGATCTGCGTGGCGTCGGCGACGCCGGAGGTGGCCAACCGGAAAGACCCTACGGCCCAACGCAAGTAGTCCTCCTGATCGGCGCGGCGCAGCGGCAGCAGCTCGCGCAGCGCCGGCTCGTCGACCTGGATGACCGCGATGCCCGCCGACTCCAGGTCCACGGTCTCGTCCCGGATGGCCAGCGCAACCTGGTTGGCGGTGTCGGCCAGCGGCTGATCGTCGCGGACGAACGACCACGCGAGGATGGTGACCGGGCCGGTCAGCATGCCCTTCACCGGCTTGTCGGTCAACGACTGCGCGTACTTGATCCACTCGACTGTCATCGGGTGGGTGCGAATCACGTCGCCGTACAGGATCGGCGGCCGCACGCAGCGGCTGCCGTACGACTGCACCCACCCGTTCTGCGTGGCGAAAAAGCCCTCCAGCTGCTCGGCGAAGTACTGCACCATGTCGTTGCGCTCCGGCTCGCCGTGCACCAGCACGTCGAGCCCGAGTTCCTCCTGCAGCTTGATGACGTCGGCGATTTCCTTCTTCATCCGCTTCTCGTATTCCGCCTGGTCGATCTCGCCGGAGCGCAGCGCGGCGCGCGCCTTGCGGATAGCGGAGGTCTGCGGGTAGGAGCCGATGGTCGTGGTCGGCAGCGGCGGCAGGTGCAGCCGCTCGTCCTGGCTGGCCCGCCGCCCCGCGGCGTCGCCACGGTGGGTGCCCGACGCGACGATCGAGTCGATGCGTTCGCGTAGCCGGTCGTTGTGCAGCCGCGGATCGCTCGTGCGGGAGGCCACCGCGGCATTGGACGCCGCGATCGCATCGGCGACGGCATCGCGTCCGTCCCGCAGTGCGCGCGCGAGCGTCACCACCTCGGCGACCTTCTCCTGGCCGAACGCCAGCCAGCTGCGCAGCGCGTCGTCCAGATCGGTTTCCGGTTCGAGCGAGTACGGCACGTGCATCGTCGAGCAGGAGGTCGAGACCGCCACTGTCGCAGCGCAATCCCGCAGCGTGGCCAATTTGACGAGCGCCGACTCCAGGTCGGTGCGCCAGACGTTGCGCCCGTCGACGACGCCGGCCACCAGGGTCTTGCCGGCCAATTCCGGGATGCCCGCCACCGCCGTGTCGGGGCCGTACACCAGGTCGACGCCGATCGCCTCGACCGGGGTGCGGGCCAGCCCGGCCAGGGCGGCGCCGGGGTCGCCGAAATAGGTGGCGACGTAGATGGCGGGGCGGTTGCCCGCCTCGCCCAGCGCGCTGTACGTGGCCTCGGCCAGTGCCGGGGCATCGGGGGAGATGTCGGTCACCAGCGCCGGCTCGTCGAATTGCACCCACCGCGCGCCGTTGTCCGCGAGTACGGACAACAACTCCGAGTAGATTCCCACCAACTCCTGCAACCGCTCGATCGGCGCACCGCCGCCGTTGACCGCCTTGCTCAACAGCAGGAAGGTGATCGGTCCGATGACGACCGGGCGGGCGGGAATCCCTTGCCCGAGAGCTTCTTTCAGCTCGGAGAGCACCTTGTCGGGGTTGAGCGAGAACGTGGTCGCGGGCTCGATCTCGGGAACCAGGTAGTGGTAATTGGTGTCGAACCACTTGGTCATCT
>NZ_LZKF01000223.1:0-4881 GCF_001672665.1 Mycobacterium sp. E2238
TCGAGCACCATGGCTTCGTCGTCGCCGGCCGCCGCGGCGCGGGCCTGCGCGGCGAATCTCTCCCGCTGCACGACGGGGTCGTTCAATTCGGAGTACCCGGTGGCCAGTTCCACGCCGCGCACGTAGAGGTCCCACTTCTCGGTCACCCCGGGGATGCTGCGGTGCTGACGCGTCAAAGGCGTTGTCTCAACCGGAAAGTCCCGCACGAAGGTCGGCGCGGTCAGCGTGTCCCCCACCGTGTGCTCCCAGAGTTCCTCGACGAGCTTTCCGTGCCCGTAGCCGCGATCGCGGGCAATCTCGACTCCGAGCCGGTCCGCGATGGCCCACAGCCGCTCCACCGACGTCTCGGGGGTGATCTCTTCACCGAGTGCCGCGGACAGCGACGGGTACATTTGAATCGACGCCCATTCTCCGTCTATGTCGTAGACACTCCCGTCGGGCAGCGGTAGTTGTCGGGTTCCGATCGCCTCATCGGCGACCTCTTGAATAAGCTCACGCGTGACGACCGCCGAATCGTCATAGGTTCCGTACGCCTGGTAGGTCTCCAGCATGGAGAATTCCGGAGAATGCGTGGAATCGGCGCCTTCGTTTCGGAAGACTCGATTTACTTCGAAGACCTTGTCAAAACCCCCGACGATGCAGCGCTTGAGGAACAGTTCCGGCGCGATCCGCAGGTACAGATCCATGTCGAGAGCATTGGAATGCGTGACGAACGGTCGCGCCGCCGCGCCCCCCGCCAGCGTCTGCAACATAGGCGTTTCGACTTCGAGAAACCCGCGCCGTTCGAGCGAGTTGCGAATCGCGCGGACGACGGCGATCCGCTGCCGCGCCACCGTCCTGGCCTGGGGCCGGACGATGAGGTCGACGTAACGCTGGCGCACCCGCGCCTCTTCGCTCATCTCCTTGTGGGCCACCGGCAGCGGTCGCAACGATTTCGCCGCCATTTGCCACGAATCGGCCAGAACGGATAATTCGCCGCGGCGTGAGCTGATCACGTTGCCGTGCACGTAAACGATGTCCCCGAGGTCGACGTCGGCTTTCCACGCCTCGAGCGCTTCGGGGCCCACCCTGTCGAGGCTGATCATCACCTGCAGGCTGGTGCCGTCGCCCTCCTGGAGTGTCGCGAAGCACAATTTCCCGGAGTTGCGCGCGAACATCACCCGGCCCGCGATGCCGACGACGTCGTCGGTGGCGGTGTCGATCGGCAGGTCGGGATGGTCGGCGCGTACCTGCGCCAGGGTGTGGGTGCGTTCGATCGCGACCGGATACGGTTCGCGACCCTCCGCCAACAAGCGAGCGCGCTTGTCCCGGCGGATGCGGAACTGCTCGGGCAGGTCTGCTGGGTCGGCGTCACTCACGACGTGCCAGCTTAAATGACTGGTCTTTGAGCTTGCGTTGACGCCGTCTCAGCGCGCGGTTTTCAGCCGACCGCGCTGGGTGTCCCGGTTGCGTTCGAACACCAGGCGCAGTCCCTGCAGGGTCAGATGCTGGTCGTAATGGCTGGCCGTGTGCAACTCGGGCAGCAGCAGCGGCGCCGTGTGGCCGGTCGCCACCACCGCCACGTCGTCGCCGGCGAAGCCCTCGACGTCCTCGCGAATGCGCCCGACCAGACCGTCGACCAGCCCGGCGAAGCCGAATACGGCTCCGGCCTGCATGCATTCGACGGTGTTCTTGCCCACCACCGAACGGGGGCGGGACAGCTCAACCCGGCGCAGGGCGGCGGAGCGGGCCGCGGCGGCGTCCGAGGAGACCTGCACGCCCGGCGCGATCGCGCCGCCGAGAAATTCGCCCTTGGCCGACACCACGTCCACGCAGATCGATGAGCCGAAGTCGATCACGATGGCGGCGCTTTGAAAGCGGTGAAATGCGGCCAGGCAGTTGACGATTCGGTCGGCGCCTACTTCTTTCGGGTTGTCGACGAGCAGCGGGATGCCGGTGCGCACACCGGGCTCGATCAACACGTGCGGCACCGACGGCCAGTACTGGTCGAGCATGATCCGCACCTCGTGCAGCACCGACGGGACGGTGGACAGGGCGGCCGCGCCGGTGAGCCGCTCGGAGTCGTCGCCGATCAGGCCGTCGATGGTCAGGGCCAGCTCGTCCGCGGTCACCTCGGACTCGGTCCGGATCCGCCAGTGCTGCACGACCTTTGCGTGCTCCTTGGACCCGGAGATCAGCCCCACCACGGTGTGGGTGTTACGGACGTCGATGGCCAGCAGCACGGCTACCGCGCAACGATTCGAGGATCCAACAGCTCGGCGGCATCCGCGGGCACGAAGGCCGGGTCGTGGCCCAGGTCGATCGGCTTGTTGTCGGCGTCGACGAACACGATCCGAGGCTCATACGCCCGCGCCTCGGCCTCTTCCATGGTCCCGTACGCGATCAGGATAACCAGGTCGCCGGGGTGCACGAGATGTGCTGCGGCGCCGTTGATTCCGATCACACCGCTGCCCCGCTCCCCGGTGATCGCGTAGGTCACCAGGCGGGCACCGTTGTCGATGTCGACGATGGTCACCTGCTCGCCCTCGAGCAGGTCCGCGGCGTCCATCAAATCGGCGTCGATGGTCACCGAGCCGACGTAGTGCAGGTCAGCCTGGGTGACGGTGGCGCGGTGGATCTTCGACTTGAGCATCGTCCGTAGCATCAATTCCTCCAAGATGATTCACGGGTGTCCCGATATCCGTCCGGCCCCACGGGTGCCGGCGAAGTTTCGATCTCGATCGAGATGTTGTCCAGCAGCCTGGTGCTGCCCAGCCGGACGGCGACGAGCAACCGGCCGGTTCTGTTGCCGCCCAACGGGCCCAGGTCCGGGTCGCGCAACTCGAGGTAGTCGACCGTGAGCTCGGGCACCGCTTCGAGCACCGCCCGCGCCGCGTCCAGCGCGGCCCGCGGCCCGGCGTCGGCGGCGTGCGCCGCCGCCGTCAGCGCCGCCGACACCGCCACGGCCGCCTCACGCTGCCCCGGGTCGAGGTAGCGGTTGCGCGACGACATGGCCAGCCCGTCGGCTTCGCGGACGGTGGGCACGCCGACCACCGCGACGTCGAGGTTCAGGTCGGCGACCATTTGCCGGATCAGCACCAGTTGCTGATAGTCCTTCTCGCCGAAGAACACTCGGTCCGGGCGCACGATCTGCAGCAGCTTGCACACCACGGTCAGCACGCCGGCGAAGTGGGTCGGCCGCGGACCGCCCTCGAGGTCGGCGGCCAGCGGACCGGGCTGCACGGTGGTCCGCAGGCCGTCCGGATACATGGCCGCCGCCGTCGGCGCGAATACGATTTCGACGCCTTCGCCGCGCAGCAGCGCCAGGTCGTCGTCCAGGGTCCGCGGGTAGGCGTCGAGGTCTTCCCCGGCGCCGAACTGGAGCGGGTTGACGAAGATCGAGACCGCGACCACCGAGCCGGGTACCCGCTTGGCGGCGCGCACCAGGGTGAGGTGGCCGTCGTGCAGGGCGCCCATCGTCGGCACCAACATCACCCGGCGGCCGGTGTGGCGCAGAGCGCGGCTGACGTCGCTGACGTCGCGCGGCCGCGAGTAGACGTTGAGTTCGCCGGCCTTGAAGGCGGGCGGCTTGCCTGGTCTCATCCCGCCAGGACCTCGACGACGTCGGCGGGGGCGTGGGCCCGCCGAGCGGTCCGCAGGGCGTTCACCCGGTACGCCTGCGCCAGTTCCGGGTCGACCCGGTTGAGCGCGCCGAGGTGCTCGGCGACCGCGGCGGCGTCGCCGCGCGCGACCGGACCGGTCAGCGCGGCCTGCCCGCGTTGCAGGGTGTTCTCCAGCGCCGCCCGGGCCAGCGGGCCGACGATGCGTTCGGCGATCCCGCCCGGCTGGTCGTCGACGGACTGTTGACCGAGCAGTTCGCTGCCGCGCAGCGCGGCCCGCAACGCTTCGAGCGCATCGGCGAGCACCGTCACCAGGTGGTTGCCCGCATGCGCCAGGGCGGCGTGGTAGAGCACCCGCGCCTCCTCACGCACGCAGAACGGTTCGCCGCCCATCTCGAGGACGAGCGACTGCCCGATCGCATAGCCCACCTCGTCGGCCGCGGTGATGCCGAAGCAGGTATCAGGCAGCCTGCTGATGTCCTCATCGGAGCCGGTGAACGTCATCGCCGGGTGGATCGCGAGCGGAATGCACCCGTCCTGGGTCAGCGGCGCAAGAATGCCCACCCCGTTGGCGCCGGACGTGTGGGCGACGATCGTGCCCGGCCGCACCGACGACGTCGCGGCCAGCCCGGACACCAGGCCGGCGAGTTCGCTGTCGGGAACGGCCAGCAGCAGTAGCTCGGCGTCGGCGGCCACCTCCGGCGGGGACACCACCGGGGTATCGGGCAGCCAACGCTGCGCCCGCTGGCGGGACGCGTGGGAGATGGCGCTGCACGCGACCACGACGTGGTCGGCGCGCTCGAGCGCGACCCCGAGCGCGGTGCCGACCCGGCCGGCGGAGATGACGCCCACCTTGAGCCTGGCCGGGCGCAAACCGTCGAACTGCACCATCGCAGACGACCTCACAGATTTCTTCGTTCGTTCCGGTCCCACGTCGTGGGTACCGTTCGGTCACTAAAACTGTAGTCGATTACCGGGCGGCACCCAATGTGAGGAAGCTCCCAGCTCAGCCGTCGCGTCGGCGGCGCCGGCCGCCCTCGGACGGCTGCACCTGTAGCCGCGCCAGCAGGTCGGCAACCGACTGGCCGCCTGTCGTGGGGCCCTCGCCCGTGCCGTTCAAGCCCTCCGCCTGCGGGTCCACCCCACCGTGTCGGGGCGTGTGTTCCGGCGCGGGTGGCGGGGCCAGCCGCGGGGGTTGCTCGGCGGCGGTGGTCGGCGCTGCGGTGGTCGGTTATCTGCTGGTGACCGCCCTGTACCGGTGGTTTCCGCCCATCACGGCTTG
>NZ_LZKF01000224.1:0-25191 GCF_001672665.1 Mycobacterium sp. E2238
CGATGGGCGGGCTGACGGTGGCCAACACCCATCTGTCCTTCGTGCCCGGGTGGAATCGCCGCCAGCTGCGCCGGCTGGTACACGACCTGCGCGGCTTCCCGGGCCCGCGGCTGCTGACCGGCGACCTCAACATGACACCCAAAACCGCGCGCCGCTGGTCGGGCATGCGGGCGCTGGCCGCGGCGGCAACGTTTCCCGCGGATGCCCCCGACCGCCAGCTGGATCACATCCTGACCGACGATCACCGCTTGCGCGGCAGCGCCGTCGAGGCCGAGCCCATGGGAATCTCCGACCATCGCCCGCTGGTCGTCGACCTGGAACACCCGTGACTGCGTGTGGGGCTATCCCCGCGCGCTCAGCCGGCGCTGGACGCGCTCGATCTCGTCCACCGAAGGCAGCGCGTCGGTGACCCGGGTGATTTCCACCCCGACGTCCACGTTGGTGATCGAACGACGCTCGGCGACAAGCAGCTTGCTCGCGATGGTGGCGGCCTCGGCGTCGGACACCCGGCGCGGCAGCAGCGCCAACACCGGGGCGTAACCAAGGGCAGGGGCGCAGCCCGGGTAACCCGCGCGCAGGAACGCGACAATGCTCAAGACGCGATCACTCAGGCCCATCGTCCACCTCGCTCATCCGGTCGTAGCCAGGAATAACCCGGCGCAAAGGTTTGAAACCCGCCGCCGCGCGGAAGCGAAAAAGGGGCCCGGCCCCCGATGGACCGGACCCCTTCGCAACCGACTTACTGGTTTTCCTTCTGGCGCTCCTCGGCCGCCTCCGCGCCGGCCCGGGCGGATTCGGCCTCGGCCTCCTTCTTGCCCGCGTCGCGCTGAGCGTCGGCCTTATCCTGCTGGGCCTGACCCTCCTTGACGACGTCGTCGCGACCGAGGACGGCCCCGCCGACTTCCTTGACCTTGCCCTTCACGCCCTCGACGGCGCCGGTAACGGCCTCCTGCGGCCCGCTCTTGTCATCCCCCATGGGTCGACCTCCCTTTGGTTGCTGTTCGACTCGCCTCTACGGCGTTCCCGTCGGCCGACCAGTCAAACGCCAACGCCCGTGTGCGCGCGATCACGGGAGACGCATCGCCGCCGGATTGGGTCGTTTCAACCGCGATCGACTGGGTACGAATGAGCGACCGACGAAAGAGGTGAGGCGTCTGACCACGATCGCCGTGATAGGAGCGACCGGCACAGCCGGATCCCGCGTCGTCGCCAGGCTCAAGGCCCGCGACGTCGCCGTCATAGAGGTTTCCCGCGCACATGGCGTCGACCTGCTCGACGGGGAGAGCCTGTACCGGGCGCTCCACGGAGTCGACGTCGCAATCGACGTATCCAACCCGGTGGCGGACGACGGGCAGCCCGACATCGCCAAGACGCTGGCCACCGCCTCCCGCAACGTCATGGGGGTGTGCGCCGCGCGGGGCGTCCAGCGCCTGGTGGTGTCGACGATGGCCGGCATCGACGATCCGGTGTTCGACGGGCTCGGATACTTCGAGGCCAAACGGGCGGCGAAAGAAATTCTGCTCGACGGTCCGGTCCCGACCACGGTCGTGAAGTCCACCCCGTGGTACGAATCCGCCGCCGGCCCCGCCGGGCCGGTGAATTGTGACGGGGACGAGGTGATCGTCGAAGACTGGTTGATTCAGCCCATCGCCGCCGACACAGTCGCCGACGTACTCGTCGAGGCGGCCCTGGGCCAGACACACACGCCACGCACCATCACCGGTCCGGAGGCCATCCGGCTGCCCGAGCTCACCTCGAAAGTGCTTGCCCGGCAAGGTGACAACCGCGCCGTTCGGGCGGTGCAGCCTCGCGTTCCCGCGCTCGCCACGGGGGCGCTGCTGGCCTCCGAACGCGCCGTTGTCATCGGTCCCGGCGTCGAGTCCTGGCTGAGCTCGCTGCCGCCGGCGAGCACCGACGGCCACGCGAAGGACGGCGGCGAAGATGCGCACGCGTCGGTGCACAGGCCGGATTTCTCCCGGGCCTGATCGTCGACGAAGCCACGAAACGAATTGTTCCGTCCGCCTATCGCCATTTCGGCCTACCGGTGACTTATTGGGGTTATGGTCGCCTTAGGTTGAATCCACAGCCGCCGTCTTCGGAGCGGCCGTGGGCACTGGTCGCTCACCACTCAGCGCGATTCGACGGGCGACGATATGAAAGCTCAACCCTACCGAGTCGAAGAACGACTCCACTGCTATGAAATCGATTGCGCCGGAGTGCAACTGCACGTGCAGTTGCGTGGTTTGGCCACCGTCCTCCGCGTCAGGGGCGAAGTCGATGCGTCCAACGCGGACCTCCTCGCCCGGGCGATCCGCCGCTTCGTGCGGCTGCGGGCCCCGCTGATCCTGGATCTGAGCCGGGTGGACTACCTGGGCAGCGCCGGCCTTCGAGTTCTGCTGCTCGTCCAGGACGAGTGCGAGCTCGCCCGTCTGCACTGCAGCGTGGTCGGCGGTGTGGCATTGCGTCGGCTCACCCGCCTGGTCACCGGCCTCGGGTTGCCGTTGGTCGACTCGGTCGCCGACGCCCTACAGCTGATTCAAGGTGCGCCCAAAACCGGGTGAAGGCGTGGCTTGAGGGCCGACCTCAGATCACGATTCCGTCACGATCTTTCTTACGGTTACTTAAGAACCACCATTCTTTCCGTAAGAATCCTCAGCGTCCACGAGCGGATTTGATCGTTCGCTTAGTGAACGAGCGCGTTCCGTGGCGATATTTTCGGGTTGGCGGTCCTACCGTTCGACATGGGCGAACGCGACCACTTTCCATCTCCGCTACTTTGGATTTCGAGGATCGGGAGCCTCGGTCGCAAGAAGTCAATTCGCAATTCTGAAGGACACAGTGATCATGAAAATCAGCAGTATTGTCGCGCGCCGGCGTCTGGCCGGCATCAGTGCCGGCTGCCTGCTCGGGGGAATCACCATGGGTCTCGTCGGCGCTCCGTCGGCGGTCGCAGCGCCCGACTGCAGCCCCGGTGGTGTCAACGCGACGGTTTCGTCCGTGCAGGGCTCGGCCGAGCAGTACCTGGCCGCGCACCCGGGCGCCAACCAGGTGGTCACCGCCGCCTACGGCCAGCCGCGTCCGGAGGCCGAGTCGAACCTGCGGGGCTACTTCACGGCCCATCCGCAGGAGTACTACGACCTGCGCGGCATCCTGGCACCGATCGGCGACACCGAGCGGCAGTGCAACGTCAAGGCGCTGCCGCCGACCCTGGAGTCGGCCTACCAGGAGTTCATGGCCGGCTGATTCCGCTGCCATCCAGGACCGGCCCGCCACGACGCTGTGGCGGGCCGGTTCTTTGCAACGTGTGAACGGCGGCCGCGGCGGGTAATTGTCCAGGCAGCGAACGTAACTGGAGGGACATGATGCGGCTGCGTCGCAGCGTTCTGAGCAAGCCCGGCATCGCGCGCAAGCGCCGGGGCAAAGGCTTCGCGTACTACGGGCCCGACGGCGAACTCGTGTCCGACCCCGAAACCCTGCAGCGAATCAAGGATTTGGTGATTCCGCCGGCCTGGAAGAACGTGTGGATCTCACCGCACCCCAACGGGCACATTCAGGCCGTCGGCGTCGACGCCGCAGGCCGCCGCCAGTACCTCTACCACACCGCGTGGCAGCAGGAGCGCGCCGAGGAGAAGTTCGACCGCGTACTGGAACTGTCCACCCGGTTGCCGCAGTGGCGCGCCGTCATCGCGAAAGACCTGACGCGCAGCGGTTTGACCCGCAAGCGGGTGCTGGCCCTGGCGTTGCGCCTATTGGATCGCGGGTATTTCCGCGCCGGCGGAGAGCAGTACGCCGAGGAGCACGAATCGTACGGGCTGGCGACCCTGCTGTGCGATCACGTGGTGGTCCGGCGCGACGCGGTCGCGTTCGACTTTCCCGCCAAGAGCGGCGTGCGCCGCACCGTGGAAATCGAGGACCCGGAAGTGGTCCGGGCGGTGCGCGCGCTGATGCGCCGGCCCAACCGCACCGAGCGGCTGTTGGTGTGCCGCACCGCATCCGGCTGGGTAGAGGTGCGATCCGACGACCTCAATGCCTGGTTCAAGGAGCTCGTCGGTGACGAGTACACCGTCAAGGACCTGCGGACGTGGCACGGGACGGTGCTGGCCGCCACGGCGTTCGCCGACGCGGACCCGGCCGTTTCCCGGCGGGTCGCCAAACGCGTGGAATCCGCCGTCATGAAGGAGGTCGCCGAGGAGCTGGGCAACACCCCGGCGGTGGCCCGCGGTTCGTACGTCGATCCGCGCGTCGTGACCGGCTACGAGCAGGGGCTGACGATCGCCGCCGCGACGCGACGCGCCGAGCGCGCCACCGACCCCGATGCCGCCCAGGAGATCCTCGACAAGGCCACCCGAATGCTGATCCGACGAGTGGCCAAGGGCCACAGCGTGTCTGGATCGTCCACGCTGGCCAAGAGCGCTTGACCCAGATGTTCCCGCAAACCGCTTCTCCCCCGCGGCCATTCGTCACACGTCCTTGACACTTCGCCGGACGGACACCACCCGCGCGCTCGGCGAAACGCACAGCTCCACTGGCTGCGACGTCAAACCGACTGCGCTGCAGCCCGCGAAGCGCAGACCAATGTCGCCGCGCCATCCCGCAAACCGCATCGGCGCGAAAGACGCCGTTTAACGAAGTACCTATAGGGTATTTCGCTCGCCATGGTTGACCCGGGACGAGCAAAGACGGTGCTGGTGTGGCACGTCCACGGCTCCTGGACGCAGGCATTCGTCGCGGGTCGGCACCGGTATCTGATTCCGGTGGCCAGCGATCGCGGCGAGGGCGGCATCGGGCTGGCCGGGCGTACTTGGCCCAACGCGCGTGAGGTCGCGCTCGAGGAATTGGAGCGCGAAGACGTCGATCTGGTTGTGCTGCAACGCCCGCACGAAGCGGGTCTGGTCGCACGCTGGACGGGCCGCCGCCCCGGCGCGGAGCTGCCGACGGCTTACGTCGAACACAACGCGCCGCGCCCGAGCCCCGCACAGAGCCGGCACCCGGTCGCCGACCGTCCCGACATCCCGCTGGTCCACGTCACCGATTTCAACCGGCTGATGTGGGACAACGGTCGGGCACCGACCCGCGTGATCGACCATGGCATTGCCGACCCCGGCCACCGCTACACCGGCGACATCCCCAGAACGGCCACCATGATCAATGAGCCGCTGCGCCGGAACCGCATCGTCGGCGCGGACCTGTTGGAACCGTTGTCGGCGTACGCGCAGATCGACGTGTGGGGCATCGGCACCGAGGCGCTGCACGCCGGCCGCGGCGCTGTAACCGGCCGCGGTGACCTGGCGGCACCGGAACTCTGGGACCAGATCGCCCGCAGACGGGTATACCTGCACACCGCCCGCTGGACCTCGCTCGGCCTCTCGCTGATCGAGGCCATGTTTCTCGGGATGCCGGTGGTGGCCGTCGGCGCCACCATGGCGCCATTCGTAATCCCTTGCGAAGCGGGCGTTGTCAGCGCAGATGTCGCCGCCTTGGGGGCGGGCCTGCGGACCTTCATGAACGACCAGGCCACCGCGGCGGCCGCCGGCAAGGCCGCACGCGAATTCGCCTCCGCCCGCTTCGGGCTGGGGCGCTTTCTCGCCGACTGGGACCAACTGATCGAGGAGCAGTGCCGATGACCGGAGGAAAGGAGCCCGCATGAGGATCGCGATGATCTCCGAACACGCCAGCCCGCTAGCGCACCTGGGCGGGGTGGATGCGGGTGGCCAGAACGTCCACGTCGCCGAGCTGTCGTCCGCGCTGGCCCGGCGCGGCCACGACGTGGTGGTGTATACCCGCCGCGACGACGCGCAACTGCCGGAGTGCGTCGAGACCGAGGACGGCTACTCCGTCGTGCACGTTCCGGCGGGGCCGGCGCGCGTACTGCCCAAAGACGAACTGCTGCAATACATGTACGCCTTCGCCAAGTTTCTGGATGCGCGGTGGATCGCCGACTCACCCGACGTCGCCCACGGGCACTTCTGGATGTCCGGGGTGGCCACCCAGCGCGCCGCCCGGGCGCACCGCGTTCCCACCGTCCAGACGTTCCACGCGTTGGGCCTCATCAAGCGATTGCACCAAGGGCTCGACGACACCAGCCCGGACTGCCGCGTCGGTGTGGAAGCCAGGATCGCCCGCGACGCCGACTGGGTCGCCGCCACCAGTACCGATGAGGTCTTCGAGCTGGTCCGCATGGGACGCGCCCGCTCGCGCACCACCGTGGTGCCGTGCGGTGTGGACGTCCAGGCGTTCACCCCGACCGGCCCAGTCGCGCCGCGCGGGGGCCAGCCGCGCATCGTGTCCGTCGGACGCCTGGTGCCGCGCAAGGGCTTTGAGACGTTGATCCGGGCCTTGCCGCGCGTCCCCGGCGCGGAACTGGTGATCGTGGGCGGCCCGGCCCGGGCGGACCTGGCCGATGACGTTCAGGCGCAACAGCTGCAGCAACTGGCCGCGCGGCTCGGCGTTGACGACCGGGTGCGGTTGCAGGGCGGGGTCGCCCGCGATGAAATGCCCGCGCTGCTCCGGTCGGCGGACGTGGTGGCCTGCACGCCCTGGTACGAACCGTTCGGGATCGTGCCGCTGGAAGCCATGGCGTGCGGGGTCCCGGTGGTGGCCACCGCGGTGGGCGGCATCCGCGACACGGTCGTCGACGACGTCACCGGCCGGCTGGTGCCGCCCAAAGAGCCGGGCAGGCTCGCCGACGCCATCGCCACGCTGCTCGACGATGGCCCGAGGCGCCGGGCGATGGGCGAGTCCGGGTGTGAGCGCGCCCGCACGCGCTACACCTGGGACCGGGTGGCGGCCGACACCGAGCGCATCTACGAAAAGCTGGCGCCGGTGCGGCGCGGGGTCCGCACCCCAACCCAACGCTTCGGGTGATGTTGTGGTTCAGGCGCTTTCCAGGATTCGCAGTGATCGCTCCACCGCTTCCGGCAGTCGCCGGCGCTCCCGCAACGCGGCCGGCAACGCGGCAAGCGCCTCCAGCATCGCCTTGGCGTGTGCGGTGTCGCGGGCGGCGGCCAGGGCCAATGCGCCGGTCGCGCTGGCGCACCGACCCACGGGCCGGCGCAGACACGCGGCCAGCATCTCGTTGCGCACCACGCGAGCGTGCTGGGCGCTGCTCGAGGATCGCGCTTGCGACGGTTGGTGGTATGCCAACAGCGCGGGGCAGAAGCACAGATCCCAGCCGGCCGCCGCCAGATCCCAAGCCAGCAGGCTTTCCTCACCCCGGAAATGCAGGATCGGGCTGAACCCGCCGACCGCCCCGAAGGCGGACTTGCGCACCACCGCCGAGCAGGACTGGAAGCCCAGGATCGACGGGCCGGGCAGGGCCGGATCCCTGCCGAGCGGACTGTCGGCCAGTGCGGCGGCGAAGGGGTCGTCGCGCTGCTGCGGCCAGATCACCGTCCGCCCAGCCAATACCGCTACGGTAGGCGACTTTTCGAAGACCTCCTCGGCGAGCGCGGTCGCCCCGGCCGCCCACCAGGAGTCATCGTCGCAGAACGCGGCATACGGCGTGTCACACCGCGCCACACCGATGTTGCGTGCCACCGCGCCCTCGTTGCGGTCCAGCGGTATGACGGTGACGCGGCCGGCCGCCCGGTTCGCGACGCGAACGACCGCCCGCACCGAATCGTCGCGGGACGCGTTGTCCACCACGATGATCGGGCACGCACTGGTATCCAGCAAGCGCTCCAGGACGGTGCCGAGTTCGCGCAGCGCTCCAGGACGGTGCCGAGTTCGCGCGCACGGTCCCGGGTCGCGATGACGAAAGTAGTGAGGGGCTTGGTCGCCATGATTGCTGCAGCTACCCCAAAACTGGTCGGCGAAACGCGGTTTCGCCACCGGGCCGGCGGGTATGACGGCTCGGTGCGTGATCTTTCGCGGGTCCTCATCACCGGCGGTGCCGGGTTCTTGGGTGCCCATTTGTGTGACCGGTTGCTCCGCGCCGGTGTCGAGGTGGTCAGCGTCGACGACCTGTCCACCAGTCCCCCTAACGCCACGGACCGCTTGGCGCCGCATCCCGGATACCGGTTCGTCCCGCACGACGTCTGCGACCCCTCGGTGGTCGACAAGGTCGGCATCTCATTCGACACCGTGTTCCACCTGGCCTCGCCCGCCTCTCCGGTGGACTATCTGCGGCGGCCGATCGAGACGCTGCGCGCCGGATCGGCGGGCACCGCGATGGCACTGGAGATCGCCGAGCGCGGCGGTGCGCGGTTCGTCCTGGCGTCGACCAGCGAGGTCTACGGCGATCCCGAGGTGCACCCGCAGCACGAAAGCTATTGGGGAAACGTGAATCCCGTCGGCCCGCGCAGCGTGTACGACGAGGCCAAGCGGTATGCGGAGGCCCTGACATTCGCCCATCGCCGGCTTGACCGGGCCGACACCGCGGTCGCGCGCATCTTCAACACCTACGGGCCGGGCATGCGCCTCGATGACGGCCGCATGGTGCCCACCTTCTGCCGCCAGGCGCTGCGCGGCGAGCCGTTGACCGTTTCGGGCACCGGGTTGCAGACCCGATCCCTCTGCTACGTCGATGACACGGTCGCGGGGTTGATCGCCCTGGCGCGCGGCGATTTCGGCGGTCCGGTCAACATCGGAAATCCCACCGAGCTGACGGTGCTGGCGGCCGCCGAGCTGATCCGCGAGCTGGCCGGCAGCAGATCCACCATCCAGTTCACCCCGCCGGCCGAGGACGACCCACAGCGCCGCTGCCCCGACATCACGGTCGCCCGCGAGCGGCTGGGCTGGGAGCCGCAAGTCGGCTACCGCACCGGGCTGGCCACCACCGTGGCGTGGTTCCGCACGACGACCGATGACCCGGACCGAGACCTCGTCTCGGCCGTTGACCGATTGGCGCAGTAGGGGGTGCGGTGCGAATTCTCGGTGTGAATGCGGTGTTTCACGATCCCGCCGCGGCGTTGGTGGTCGACGGCCAGGTAGTGGCCGCCGCCGAAGAGGAGCGGTTCTCCCGGCGCAAGCACGGTAAGCAGGCGGTGCCGTTCTCGACGTGGGAAGTCCCCGCGGCGGCCATCCGCTGGTGCCTCGAGGACGCCGGTGTGGCCCCCGAGGAGATCGACGCCATCGGTTATTCGTACGACCCCGCCCTGATGCACGAAGAGCCGGCCAACGCGCAGGGGCTCGACCAGGACTGGGAATACCTGCGGACCCTGTACGCGGAGCGCGCCCCACGTTTTCTGGCCTCCGCGGTGCCGGGCCTCAACCCGGCGGTGGTGCGTCACGTCCGCCATCACGTCGCGCACGCCGCGTCCACGGCGCTCGCCTCTCCGGATCCCGACGCGGCGGTGTTGGTGGTCGACGGCCGCGGCGAGCGCAGTTCCATGCTGGCCGGGGTGTACCGCGACCACAAGCTCGACGTGCTGGCTTCCCAGCGGCTGCCGCACTCGCTGGGATTACTCTACGAAAGCCTCACCGAGCATTTGGGATTCGCGCGCTCCAGCGACGAGTACAAGGTGATGGCGATGGCCTCCTACGGCGAGCCACGCTTCGCCGACGCGCTGCGCGAGCGCGTCTACGCGTGCGGCGATGGTGGGTTTCGCACGGAGCCGATCGCCTGGGACGAGCTCGCGCCGCCCCGCCGGCCGCATGACGAGACGCTCGACCCGGTGCACGCCGACCTCGCCTGCAGCGTGCAGCGTGTCGTCGAGGACGTGTTGCTCGATCTGGTCGGCTGGCTGCGCGAACGGACCGACGGCGACGCGCTGTGCCTGGCCGGTGGTGTCGCGCTCAATTGCGTTGCCAACACCCGCATCCACGCCGAGGGCGGTTTCGATCGCGTGTGGGTGCAGCCCGCGTCCGGCGACTCCGGCACCGCGCTGGGCGCGGCGCTGAGCCTGGCCGCGTCGTTCGGTGAACCGGTCGCGCCGATGCCCTCGGCACGGCTGGGCCGCGGCTGGTCGGACGAACGGATCGAGGCCACGCTCGACGAGGCGGCCGTGAGCTACGAACGCCCGGCCGACGTGGCCGCCGCGGTCGGTGACGCGCTGGCCGACAACCAGCTGGTGGGCTGGTTCCAGGGCCGCGCCGAGTTCGGACCACGGGCCCTGGGCGGGCGGTCGCTGCTGGCCGATCCGCGCCACGCCGCCAACCTGGAGCGCCTCAACGCCGTGAAGGGGCGCGAGCAGTTCCGGCCGGTCGCGCCCATGGTACTGGCCGAGCGCGCCGCCGAAATCTTTTCCCGCGGGCCGCTTCCCAGCCCGTACATGCTGTTCGTCCACGAAGTCGCGGCGGCCTGGCGAGACCGCATTCCGGCGGTCACCCACGTCGACGGCACCGCCCGGATTCAGACCGTCGACGCGGCCGCCGATCCGCGCCTGCACGCGACGATCAGCCGATTCGCCGAGCGCACCGGCGTCCCGGTGGTGGTCAACACCAGCTTCAACACGGCCGGGCGGCCGATGGTGGACAGCCCGCGCGACGCGCTCGAGGTGTTCGGCAGCTCCCCGATCGACGTGCTGACCCTGGGCTCATACCTGGTCAGGCGGCGCCCATGACGACCGACTACGCAATCGTGATACCGACGGTCGGACGAGACTCGTTGCGGCGCTTGCTTGTTGCGCTGCATCGGGGATCCGGGCCCGCGCCCACGGAGGTGGTGGTGGTCGATGACCGGTCGTGGCCCACCACCGTCCCGTCCGTCGGTGGCGACATGGCGGTGCGGGTGCTGCGCAGCGGCGGGCGCGGGCCGGCCGCCGCACGCAACGTGGGCTGGCGCGCCACCGGCGCGCCGTGGGTGTGCTTCCTCGACGACGACGTGGTGCCGGCCCCGGACTGGAAGTCGGCGCTGGCCATCGACCTCAAAGCCGCCGGGGCCGCGGACGCGGCGGGCTCCCAGGCGGTGATCGAGGTGCCGGCGCCGCCATCGCGGCGGCCGACCGACGACGAGCGCCGCACCCAGCGGCTGTCGGCGGCGCAATGGATCACCGCCGACATGGCCTATCGCCGCGACATGCTGGTGGCGGTCGGCGGCTTCGACGAGCGGTTCCCGCGCGCCTACCGCGAGGACTCCGACCTGGCGGTGCGGATCGTCGCCGCCGGCGGAGCGATCGTGCGGGGTGAGCGTCGCTCGACGCATCCCGTCGCGGCGGCGACCTGGTGGTCCAGCGTGCGGGCGCAGATCGGCAACCGCGACAACGCCCTGATGCGCCGCAAGCACGGCCGCGCCTGGCGCGACATGACCGGCGAGGGACCCGGCCGATTGCCGGCGCACGCGGCCACCACGCTGGCCGGCGGCGCCGCCGTTCTCGCCGGTCTGCTGCGCCGCGGCCGCGTCGCCCGCCCGGCCACGGCGGCGTGGCTGCTGCTGACGGCGGAATTCACGGCACGGCGCTGGCTCGGTGGCCCACGGAATGTCGTTGAGGCGGCGCGCCTTTCGGTAACCAGCGCGCTCATCCCGCCGGTCGCGGTCGGGCACCGGCTGGCCGGCGAGTGGACGTTTCGCTGGGCCCGGCGCGATCCCCCGCTCGCCGTGCTCCTCGACCGTGACGACACCCTGATCGTCGACCGGCCCTACCTCAACGATCCCGAGGGCGTGCGGCCCACCGAGGGGGCCGCCCGCGCACTGGAGCGGCTGCGCCGACGCGGCCTGTTGCTGGCCGTGGTGAGCAACCAGTCCGGCGTGGCGCGAGGGCTGATCAGTCCCGAACAGCTCGCCGCGGTCAACGCCCGGGTGGATCAACTCCTCGGCCCCTTCGGCTCCTGGCAGGTGTGCACGCACGGCGAAGCGGACGGCTGCGACTGCCGCAAGCCGCGGCCCGGCCTGGTGCTGGCCGCGGCCGAAGCGCTGGGGGTACCGCCACAGCGCTGCGTGATGATCGGCGACATCGGGCGCGACGTGCAGGCCGCCCTGTCCGCCGGCGCCGGGGCGGTGCTGGTCCCCACCGGCCGCACCCTGATCGCCGAGGTGGACCACGCGCGGAGGCACGCCCGAGTGGCCCCGACCCTGGACGCCGCCGTGTCATTGGTGCTCCGGGAGCGCCAATGACCACGGTGGTGGCGCGGCTGGACAGCGCCGGCGACGTGCTGATCACCGGGCCCGCGGTGCGCGCGGTCGCGGCAAGGCACGACCACGTCGCCATGCTGGTGGGCCCGCGCGGCCGGGACGCCGCCGAACTGCTGGTCGGGGTGGACGAGATCGTCGAATGGCAAGCCCCGTGGGTGGATTTCGAGGCGCCGGAGTTGACCGCCGCCCACGCCGACGCGCTGATCAAGCACCTGCGTGACATCGCGCCCGACCAGATGTACATCTTCACGTCGTTCCATCAGTCCCCGCTCCCGCTGGCCCTGCTCGCCCGGATGGCGGGTGTGCCCTGGGTCGGCGCGATCAGCGTCGACTACCCCGGCACCCTGCTGGACCTGCGCCATCAGGTGCCCGACGGAATTCCCGAACCGGAGCGGGCGCTCTCGCTGGCCGAGGCGGCCGGTTGCCGCCTGCCCCCCGGCGACGACGGCGCACTGCGGATCCGAGCTGTCGAACCCCTCCCGGCTCCGCTCGCCGAAATCGCCGGGCACTCACCGTTCGTCGTCTTCCATCCCGGCGCCGCGGTACCGGCGCGGCGCCCCAGCCAGGAGCGCAGTGCGGCGATGGTGGCGGCCCTGACCGGCGCGGGATACCGGGTCGTGGTCACCGGCGGACCCGACGAGGCCGACCTGACCGCCGCGGTCGCGAGCGGCAAGGCCGTCGACCTCGGCGGCCGGACGAGCTTCGCCGAACTGGCGGCGGTCTTTTCGGCCGCCCGCGTCGTCGTCGTTCCCAACACCGGGCCGGCGCACCTGGCCGCGGCCGTGGGCACACCGGTGGTGTCGCTTTTCGCCCCCGTGGTGCCCGCCGCCCAGTGGCGCCCCTACGCCCGGCGGGTGCGCGTGCTCGGCGATCAGTCCGCGCCGTGCCGCGCCACCCGCGCCCGCGTCTGCCCGGTACCCAACCACCACTGCCTGGACCGGATCACCGATGCCGAACTGCTCGACGCGGTGAAAGGAGGACAGCCATGATCGAGGCGCACTTCGACGCGCTGCGAGAGGCCGTGCGCCGCAACGGCGGCGAGGCGGGCCGGCTGCGCAATTGGGGCCGGCAGCTGGCCACACTGCTGCCCGGGGGCGGGCGCCTGTTGGCATGCGGGAACGGCGGCAGCGCCGCCGAGGCGCAACACCTCACCGGCGAACTGGTCGGCCGGTTCCGGGAGGACCGAATCCCGTTGTCCGCGATCGCATTGCACGCCGACACATCGGCGGTGACGGCCATCGCCAACGACTACGGCAACGACGAGGTATTCGCGCGCGGGGTGCGGGCGCACGGACGGTCCGGCGACGTCCTGGTCGCCCTGTCGACCAGCGGCGCCAGCCGCAACGTGATCGCGGCGGTCAAGGCGGCGCACGACGTGGGCATGGTGACGTGGGCGCTGACAGGGCGCGGGCCAAATGAAGTGGCCGCCATGTGCGACGAGGCGATCTGCGTGGACGCCGCCAGCACCGCCACCGTTCAGGAGATCCATCTGCTGCTCGTGCACGGGCTGTGCATGGCGCTCGACGACGTGTTACTACGGCGGGAAGCATCATGACCACCAAACCCCTTGTCATCGTTGGTGATTCGATACTCGACGTCGACATCCTGGGTTCCGCGTCCCGGCTGAGCCCTGAGGCGCCGGTGCCGGTGGTCGACGCCGAACGCCAGGTGCAGCGGCCCGGCGGGGCCGGCCTCGCGGCCCTGCTGGCGGCCAGGACCGAGGCCGGGGTCGTGCTCATCACCGGCATCGCCGCCGACGACGCGGGACGACGGCTGCACGACCTGCTGGTCGCCGCGGGGGTCGCCGTCCTACCGCTGCCGATGACCGGGAACACCGTGACCAAGACCAGGATCCGGGCCCGCGGTCAGTCGATGCTGCGCGTCGATCGGGGTGACGCCGCTCCGGTCGACGGCCCGCTTCCGGTCGAGGCCGCCCAGACCCTGGCCCGCGCCCGGGCGATCTGTGTGGCCGACTACGGCGCCGGTGTCACCGCGCTGCCGGCCATGCGGGCGGCGCTGACCGAATCGGCGTCCCGCATTCCGGTGGTGTGGGACCCGCACCCTCGGGGCGCGGCCCCGGTGTCCGGTTGCGCGCTGGTCACACCCAACCATGAAGAGGCACGGCACTTCTGCGAACCCGGCACACACGGCGACGGGGGCGAGGCGCTGCTGCGGAAGTGGGGCGCGGGCGCGGTGTGCATCACCCGCGGCGCCCACGGCGCACGTGTCTACGGGCCTGGGACGGGCGCCCGGCACGTCGGGATACCGGAGGGGTCGGCCACCGGCGCGGCCGACGTGTGCGGCGCCGGGGACCGATTCGCCGTCGCCGCGGCGGTGGCCCTGGGCGCCGGTGCCGACCCCGTCGCCGCCGTCGAGGCGGCGGTCGCCGACGCGGCCAGGTTCGTCGCCGCAGGCGGCGCCGCCGCGGTCTCGACACCGGTGCCCGTCAAGGGTTCCGACGTCCTTGCCGAGGGCACCGCGCTCGAGGACCCGGCCGCGGTCGACGCGATCGCCCTAGCCGCGCGGCTGCGCCGCGACGGACGCGTCGTGGTGGCCACCGGGGGTTGCTTCGACCTGCTGCACACCGGGCACATCCGGCTGCTCCGGCGGGCCCGCGAACTCGGGGACGCCTTGATCGTGCTGGTCAATTCGGACGCGTCGGTGCGCGCGCTCAAGGGGGCGGCGCGCCCGGTGATGCGCGACGTCGACCGGGCGCGCGTCCTCGCCGCACTCGCCTGCGTCGACGGCGTGACGATCTTCGACGGCCTGACCCCCGAACGGATGCTGGAAGCGCTGCGTCCCGACATCTGGGTCAAGGGCGGCGATTACGTGGCCGCCGAACTGCCCGAGGCCGACGTGGTCTACCGCCACGGTGGCGAGGTGGTCATCCTGCCAACGGTGGCCGGCTACTCGTCGTCCCGCTTGATCGCCGCGGCCACCTCCGGCCGCACCATTATCGAAAGGCCCTGACATGACTGAACATTCACTGCAAGGCGTACTCATCTCCGGCGGCTCCTCGGGCCTGGGGGCGGCAACGGTGGCCGCCGTGGTGCGAAGGGGCGGCGTGCCGCTGGTGATCGACAAGAAACCGCCGGCCTCCGACGTGCCTTTTGCCGCTTGCGATCTGGCCGACACCAGCGCGGTCGCGGCCGCCGTCGAGTCGCTGGCCGAGCGGGTGGACGGCCGAATCACCGGCGTCTTCACCGCGGCCGGCATCGACTCGTGCGGCACGCTCGAACAGGTTCCCGCCAAGGAGTGGGAGCAGGTGATCGCCGTGAACCTGGTCGGCACCGCGGCCGTCATCCGCGCCGCCCTGCCCTACCTGAAGCCGACCCACGGCCGCATCGTCACCTGCGCGTCGACCCTGGGCATCAAGGCGGTCGGTGACGCCACCGCCTACTGCGCATCCAAATTCGGGGTCGTCGGTTTCACCCGTGCGCTGGCGGCCGAGCTCGCGGGCGAGGTGGGCGTGACGCTGCTCATCCCCGGCGGCATGCACACCCCGTTCTTCGACGGGCGCACCGAGCAGTACAAGCCGCCGGCGGACGCCAAGCTCAACCAGCCCGAAGACGTCGCCGAGACGGTGCTTTTCGCCTTGTCTCAGCCGGCCGGGTGTGAGGTGCGCGAGTTGGTGGTGTGTGCCTCCACGGAGTCGTCGTGGCCTTGAGCCTCGATCCCGGCCCCGACCTTGACGGGGCCGACAGCATCGTGGTGCTGCGCGCCCTGGGGCTCGGTGACCTGCTCACGGCGGTGCCCGCGCTGCGCGGGCTGCGCCGGCGATACCCGGCGGCCCGGGTGATGCTCGCCGCCCCCGACCGCTACCGCGAGCTGGCCATGCTCACCGGCGCGATCGATGAACTGCTGCCCACCACTTGCCTGGGTGATGTGCGGCCGTTGCCGGGACCGCCGGCCCTCGGGATCAACCTGCATGGCTGCGGACCCGAAAGCATCGATCACCTGTTGGCGTGGGCGCCAGCGGCGGTGCTCACCCACCGCCACCATCGGCACCCCGCCCTCAAGGGTCCGCCGTGGCGGGCGGACGTGCACGAGGTGAACCGCTGGTGCACGCTGCTCGAGTGGGCCGGAATCCGTTGCGATGCAACGGATGTACTGATACCGCGGCCCGCGGGGATTCCGTTCGACCAGACGGGCGCCGTCGTGATCCATCCCGGCGCGTCCGCACCGGCACGGCAGTGGCCGGTGGACCGCTTCGCCGCGGTCGCCGCGGCGATCAGCGACGACGGCTACGACGTCATCATCACCGGGTCTGCCCGCGAGTTCGACCTGGCGCACAGGGTCGCCCATGCCGCGGGCCTGCCCCGCACCGCGGTGGTGTCCGGGCTGCTGGACCTGCCCGCACTGACCGCGCTGATAGCAGACAGCCGGTTGGTCATCTGCGGGGACACCGGCCTGGCGCATCTGGCCGCCGCGACCGGAACCGCATCGGTGGTGCTGTTCGGCCCCACCGCTCCCGCCCGCTGGGGTCCGCGCGGTCCGGCACCACACGTAGCACTGTGGGCCGGCGGCGTCGGCGATCCGCACGCCGCCGTGCCGCACGAAGGACTGCTGTTGATCACCGTTGCGCGGGTGCTGGCCGCGAGCCGCCAAATCTTGCGGGAGTCGGCATGAGCGGGCCGCTCGTCGGCGTGGTGGGTGTCGGCTACGTCGGGCTGACCACCGCCGTCTGCGTGGCCGACCACGGGCTGCACACGGTCGCCGTGGACATCGACCCGGGCCGGGTGCGCAAGCTGAGCACCGGCATCGCGGTCATCGACGAGCCCCAGCTGCCAAAGCTTCTGCGCGACGGGCTGGCCCGCGGCCTGCTGACCTTCAGCGAGGACTTCGGTGCGCTGGCCGACCGCGACGTCGTCTTCGTCTGCGTCCCCACTCCCAGCACCGACGGCGGGCGTGCGGATTTGGGCGCGGTGGAATCGGTGATCGACCGGCTCGGCGGGGTGCTGCGCCGCGGCGCCGTCGTGGCGTTGAAGTCGACGGTGCCGGTGGGCACCACCTCCGCGATGGCGGGCCGCCTGCGCGACAGCGACATTCGCGTCGTGTCCGCCCCGGAGTTCCTGCGGGAGGGGCGCGCCGTCCACGACTTCCGCCATCCGGACCGGCTGGTCATCGGCACGCACGATGACACCGCGGCCCGGCTGGTGCAGCGGTCCTACGGGCTGGGCCCCGAACAAGTGCTGCGGATGAGCCCGGAGAGCGCCGAGCTGGCCAAGTACGCCAGCAACGCCTTCCTCGCGGTCAAGCTGTCCTACACCAATTCGTTGGCCGCGCTGTGCGCGCGGGTCGGCGCGGACATCGACGACGTCACCGGATGCATGGGGGCCGACCGGCGGATCGGCCCGGAATTCCTGCGGCCCGGCCCGGGCTGGGGCGGCTCGTGCCTGCCCAAGGACACCGCGGCGCTGGTGCACACCGCGCGCAGGCACGGGGTCGCGTTCGCCGAGGTCGAGGCGGCTCGGCAAACCAATACCGCTCAGGCGCAGCGAATCGTCACCGCCGTGCGGCAAATGGTGGGTCGACCCCTCTCCGGCTGCCGGGTCACCGCTTTCGGCCTGACATTCAAGGCCGCCACGAGCGACACCCGCGATTCGCCGGCGCTGGCGGCGTGCCGGGAACTGTCGGAGGCCGGCGCGCTGGTCATGGGTTTCGACCCGCAATTGCCCCGCATTGACCCGGCAGTTCTGCAGGAAAGCCGGGTGACCGCCGTCGACGACCCGTACCGCGCCGCCAAGGCCGCCGAGGCGATCGTGGTGCTGACTGAGTGGCCGCAGTTCCGCGACCTCGACTGGCGCGTGATCGCCCGGGACGCGCCGCTGGCCGTGGTGCTGGACGCCAGGAACACTCTCGACCCGGCCCTGGTGGAAACGGCGGGCCTGATCTATCTCGGAAATGGTGTGCCGCAGGGCTTTTGATCACGGGACGGGCCGCCCGTGGACGCCGCTGAAAAACGGAGGAATAACCGCGGCGAACATGGGTATGCCCGTCCTGTGGGAAGTGCCCTGGCGGCTCATTCACGCCAGGTTGCGGTCGAAACAGACGGCCGCGGGCCATCGCAGCAAACACGGGCCACAGTGACTGCCGCGGCTGCCCGGCGTAGCTAGCGAACTCATTCGAACCGTCTGTCTAGGAGGGACATCAATGGCAAAGCAAGAGGTCTCGGACTACCTGTTGGAGCGATTGCGAGCGTGGGGCGTTGAGCACGTCTTCGCCTTCCCCGGCGACGGCATCAACGGGATCCTCGCCGCCTTCGGGCGCGCCGACAACAAGCCCATGTTCATCCAATCGCGGCACGAGGAGATGAGCGCCTTCGAGGCGGTGGGCTACGCCAAATTCACCAACCGCGTCGGGGTCTGCATGGCCACCTCCGGCCCCGGCGCCATTCACCTGCTCAACGGCCTCTACGACGCCAAGCTCGACCACGTCCCGGTGGTGGCCATCGTCGGGCAGACCAACCGCAGCGCCATGGGCGGCTCCTACCAGCAGGAGGTCGACCTGCTGACGCTGTTCAAAGACGTCGCCAGCGACTACGTCCAAATGGTCACCGTCCCAGAGCAATTGCCGAACGTGCTGGACCGCGCCATCCGGGTTGCCCTGGCCCAGCGCGCGCCGACGGCGATCATCATCCCGTCCGACGTCCAGGAGCTGGAGTACTCACCGCCGACCCACGCCTTCAAGATGGTGCCCTCGAGCCTGGGCATCGAGTGGCCCGCGGTCACCCCCGACGACGCGGCGGTCAGGCGCGCGGCCGACGTGCTCAACGCCGGCAGCAAGGTCGCGATGCTGGTCGGCAATGGCGCGACCGGAGCTGCCGACGAGCTGAGCGAGGTCGCCGACCTGCTCGGTGCCGGGGCGGCCAAGGCGCTGCTGGGCAAGGACGTGCTGAGCGACGAATTGCCTTGGGTGACAGGCTCCATCGGGCTGCTGGGTACCCGTCCCAGCTACGAGCTGATGCGGGACTGCGACACCCTGCTGACGGTGGGGTCCAGCTTCCCCTACACGCAGTTTCTGCCCGGCTTCGACCAGTGCCGCGCCGTGCAGATCGACATCGACGGCCGCTTCATCGGCATGCGCTACCCGTACGAGGTCAACGTCGTTGCCGATGCCAAGTCCGCGCTGCGGGCCCTGATACCGCACCTGCGCCGCAAAGAGGACCGCAAGTGGCGCGACACCGTCGAGGCCAACGTGGCGCGTTGGTGGACGACCATGGACATGGAGGCGAAGGTCAGCGCCGATCCGATCAACCCGATGCGGCCGTTCTTCGAACTGTCACCGATGCTGCCCGATGATGCCATCGTCACCGCCGATTCCGGGTCGGCGGCCAACTGGTATGCGCGCCAACTGAAGTTCCGGGGCAATATGCGGGGGTCGCTCTCGGGCAACCTGGCCACGATGGGGCCCGGCGTGCCGTACGCGATCGGGGCGAAGTTCGCCCACCCGCGCCGCCCGGTCATCGCGTTCGTCGGCGACGGCGCCATGCAGATGAACGGCATGGCGGAGCTGATCACGATCAAGCACTACTGGCAGCAGTGGGGTGACCCCCGGCTGATCGTGGCGATCCTGCACAACAACGACCTCAACCAGGTCACCTGGGAGATGCGCGCGATGGCCGGCTCGCCGAAGTTCGCGGAGTCGCAGAACCTGCCCGACGTGGACTTCGCCGCGTTCGCGGCCAGCCTCGGCCTCAACGCGATGGCGATCAAGGACCCGGACGAACTGGGGGACGCCTGGCGCAGCGCGCTCTCGGCGGACCGCCCCACCGTGCTGGACATCTACACCGACCCCGACATGCCGCCGATCCCGCCGCACGCCAACTGGGATCAGTTCAAGTCGGCCACCGCCGCGGTGCTGTCGGGTGACGAGGACCGGGTGGGCTTCGTCAAGGTCGGGCTGAAGACCAAGGCACAGGAGTTCCTGCCGCACAAGAAGAGTTGACGCCATGGGGACGAAACCGTCGACGCTTTTCGAAGCGGCGGCAGCCGACATGCGCGACCGGGTCGACGGCGAGATCCGATTCGATCCCGCTTCACGCGCGACCTACTCCACCGACGCGTCGAACTACCGGCAGGTGCCCATCGGGGTGGTCGTGCCGCGCACCCCGGAGGCCGCGGCCGAAGCGGTCGCGGTCTGCCGGGAGCACGACCTGCCGGTGCTGTCCCGCGGGGGCGGCACCAGCCTGGCGGGCCAGTGTTGCAACGCCGCGGTGGTAATCGACTGGAGCAAGTACTGCACCCGCGTCGAGTCGGTCGACACCGAGGCCGGGGTGGCGGTCGTGCAGCCGGGCATCAAGCTCGACGCGCTGAACAACCACCTCGCGGATTCGGGTTGGATGGTAGGACCGAAGCCGTCGACGCATGTCAGCTGCGCGATCGGCGGGATGATCGGCAACAACTCGTGCGGTTCGACCGCGCAGGCGTACGGCAAGATGGTGGACTCCGTGCGCCGACTGGAGGTGTTGACCTACGACGGCGTCCGGATGTGGGTGGGGCCGACCGACGACGACGAGTTCGCCCGGATCGTGGCCGAAGGAGGTCGGCGGGCCGAGATCTATCGCGGCCTGAAGGACATCGCCGAAACCTATGCGGACGACATCCGGGCGAACTACCCGCACATCCCGAGACGCGTCTCCGGCTATAACCTCGATTCGCTGTTGCCGGACAATGGATTTCACCTGGCGAAGGCGCTGGTTGGGTCGGAGAGCACGCTGGCCACGGTGCTGCGCGCCGAGCTGGCGCTGGTGCGGATTCCCGCGGCGAGCGCGCTGGCGGTCCTGGGATTCGAGGACGTGTTCGCCGCCGCCGACGCGGTGCCGGCGGTGCTCGAACACCAGCCGGCGGCGCTCGAGGGTCTCGATCACCGCCTGGTCGATCTCGAGCATTCGCGCCGGCTGGCCGAGAAGGCGCTGCGCCAGTTGCCCGACGGCAAGGCGTGGCTGATGGTCCAGATCGATGGCGACGACCAGGAGGAGGCCGACCGGAAGGCCAAGTCGATAATCGACGACCTGTGCAAGCAGGGCGCCGTCGACGCCTCCGTGCTCGACGACCCCAAGCGGAAGAAGGAAGTCTGGGCGGCCCGTGAGGCGGGGCTGGGCGCGACCGCATACCCGCCCGACGGGCCCCCCACCCATGAGGGCTGGGAGGACGCCGCGGTGCCGCCGGACCGGCTGGGCGATTACCTGCGCGACTTCCGCAAGCTGCTCGACCAGTACGACTACGGGTCGGCTTCGCTGTACGGGCATTTCGGGCAGGGCTGCGTGCACACCCGGATCCCGTTCGTGCTGTGGACGGCGGAGGGAGTGGCTAATTTCCGTGCCTTCCTGGAAGATTCGGCGCGGCTGGTGGTGGACTACGGCGGCTCGCTGTCCGGCGAGCACGGCGACGGCCAGACCCGCGGCGAATTGCTGCCGATCATGTTCGGGCAGCGGGTGGTCACGGCATTCGAGCGGACCAAGGCGCTGCTGGACCCCCGCAACCGGATGAACCCCGGCAAGGTCGTACACCCCTACAAACTCGACGAAAACCTGCGACAGGGCGTGCATTACCGGCCCACCGAACCCGCCACCATGTTCGCCTACCCGCACGACGACCACCGCTTCTCGCGTGCGGCGGATCGCTGCGTGGGCGTCGGCAAATGCCGCGGGGATGAGTCGGGCGTGATGTGTCCCAGTTACCGGGCCACGCAGGAGGAGGAGCACTCCACCCGGGGGCGGGCGCGGCTGTTGTTCGAAATGCTCGAGGGCGACGTCATCACCGACGGTTGGCGCTCGACCGAGGTGCACGACGCGCTCGATCTCTGCCTGGCCTGTAAGGGTTGTCGCAGCGACTGCCCCGTCAACGTCGACATGGCCACGTACAAGGCCGAATTCCTGTTTCACCACTATCGCGGCCGGGTGCGGCCCATGGCGCACTACTCGATGGGGTGGATACCGTTGTGGGCCCGCCTGGCAGCGGTGGCACCGCACCTGCTCAACACCGTCACGCACACGCCCGGGTTGTCGACGGCGTTCAAGAAGGTCGGCGGTATCGACCCCCAGCGGCGGATGCCGAACTTCGCCGACCAGAGGTTCACCACGTGGTTCGCCCGCCGGCCTACCGATGGGTCCGCGAAGCCGCGCGGACCGGTCATGCTCTGGCCCGACACCTTCGTCAACAACTTCGAGCCCGAGGTCGGCAAGGCCGCCGTCGCGGTCCTCGAGGCGGCCGGCTTCGAGGTGGAGGTCCCGAACCGGACCGTGTGCTGCGGACTCACCTGGATCTCCACCGGCCAGCTTCGCGTCGCCAAACGCGTTCTGCGCCGCACACTTACGGCACTGGGCCCTGCGCTGCGCAGCGGGACACCGGTGGTGGTGCTGGAGCCCAGCTGCGCCGCGGTGTTCCGGGCCGACATGCCGGAGCTGCTCGCCGGTGACGAGGATGCCCACCGACTGGCCGATCAGACCTTCACGCTGGGCGATCTCCTGGCCGAGAAGGCTCCCGACTGGCAGCCGTCGCCGGTCAACGCCCGCGGCGTCGTACAGCAGCACTGCCATCAGCATGCGGTGCTGGGCTACACCCATGAACGGAAGTTGCTCGGTGCCGCCGGGGTGGAAACCGACCTACTTGATGCCGGATGTTGCGGCCTGGCAGGCAATTTCGGCTTCGAGAAGGGCCATTACGACGTGTCGGTCGCCTGCGCTGAAGACAAGCTGCTGCCCGCGTTGCGCGAGGCCGGCCCCGACACTCTGGTCCTTGCCGACGGATTCAGTTGTCGCACGCAGATCCGTGAGCTGGCCGGCGAGCGCAGCCCGGTGCACTTTGCCCAGGTGCTCGCCGGCGGGCTCGCGGTCAAGGGCTAGCCGCGACTCCCGAACGCGCGCTGCGCAGGTCGTCGACGAAAAGTCCGTACGCCTCCTCGTGTCGATCGCTGCGGTCGCGCAGCACCGCCGACGGATGCACCGTCGCCACCACGGTCGGCTCCGGCTCCAGATCGACGACGGATGCGGGCAGCCGCACGTGCCGGCCCCGCTGGACGGACACCCGAAAGTCGAGCCCCAGCAGCGATTGCGCGGCGGTGGCGCCGAGGCACACGATGACCTGCGGCCGCACGGCCTCGATCTCGGCGATGAGCCAGGGGCGGCAGGCGACCACCTCGGTGCGGCCGGGCTTCTGGTGGATCCGCCGTTTGCCGGCCTTGCGGGTGAACTTGAAGTGTTTGACCGCGTTGGTCACGTACGCCACCCCCGGGTCGATCCCGGCGTCTTCGAGGGCCCGGTCGAGCAGCCGCCCGGCCGGCCCGACGAAGGGCTCGCCCGCAAGGTCCTCCTGGTCGCCCGGTTGCTCACCCACCAGCATGATGGGCGCGCCCGCGTTCCCGCTGCCGAACACCGTTTGGGTGGCATCGGCGAAAAGCGGGCAGCCGCGGCAACATTCGGCCGCCGCACGCAGCGAATCCAGCCCCCGATCCTCGGGTAGGTAGCGGTCGGCGCCCGGCGCCTTGGTCGCGGCCATGGTGTCCCCTTCAAACGGGTGCCCCACTCCCCCTCGAGTGGGGCACCCCGTTAGCCCGTAACTAGCCCTTGCCGACGATCGCGTCGCGGGCCCGGTCCAGCATCGCGGCGAACGGTCCGGCGGCCAGGTTGGCCGTCTGCGACTCGACGCCGGCGTGCGGCCGGGTCGGCGCGATCGCCTCTGCGAGCTTGGCCGCGCGACCCATCCGTTCGAGCTCCTCGCCGCTCAATTCCTGGCCCAGCTTGGAGAACTCGTCATGCTCCTCGTGCTCGGCATGCTCGACGACCGCGTCGCGCAGTTGCGTGAGCAGTTGGGTGAACTCCGCGCTGTCGACGTCGAGCTTCTCCAGCTTCTGCAGGACGGTCTTGGCCTCGTGCTCCTCGTGCAGTCGCTCGTCGACCACCGCGGCGCCGTCGGAGAGCTTCCGCTTGGCGCGGGGGTGCACGATCTCCTCCTCGGCCGTTTCGTGGACGGCCAGCAATCGCCGGAGTTCGACGAACGCCTTCTCGCGTTCTTTCCCGGACGCCGCCAGTGTTTCGGCGAACAAAGACTTGATCTGCTGGTGTTGACTAACGAGAAAGTCGACCACATCGGTGGGCGACTTGATGGCGTTCTGAGCCATGGTGTCCTTCCCATTTCGGCTTGGCGCGCGGGCTGTTGCGCGCTTCTGATCGGCTACCCGACGAAATTCGGTACCAAACGGGTACGGCGGCCCACCAGTGGGTAGTTCCTCACCAAGTCGCGGAAAAGGGAGAACGCTTGTGGTCACCGGTGTCCGCAGTCGGGCGGCAATCCTGGGCGCCGTCATCGTGACGGCCGGCTGCGCCGCGCCGGGAACATCGTTGGAAAGCGAGCCCGACGTCGCGCTCTGGTCGGTAGCCTCGCCGCTGCGCGATCCGGTGTGGTCGTATCGTGCGCACGCCCTCGTCGGGCTCACCGACGATCACCGGCTGGCCGAGGTCACCGCCGGTGACCGCCCGGGCGACGCCAGGACGCGGGTGTCCGAACCCATGCCGGTCGGCCGCAACCTGCAGATCAGCCAGAAGGACGACCGGATCGTGTTCGTGCCGCAGCCCGAGCGCGGCAGGGTTGCCGAGGTCGACCTCGAAAGCCTGCGCCAGGTAGGCGATTTCGATGCCGGACCCGCCCCGGCGTATCTGTCCGAAGATGCCGGGTTGCGGACGCTGTTGGCGCTGTCCTCGGATGGCAGGTCGGTGACACCGGTGGACCAGTACGGCTTCCGGAAGCTGCCCACCGCCCCGATCGCCGGCGATCCGGCGGACACCATCGACGGCGCCAACCGCGGCCGCGAACTCGACTACCACGTGTATGCGCCGTCTGGAATCCGGCATTACCAAGGGTCTTCGTCCCCCGCCGAGGAGCGCGGCGCGCTGCGCATCAACGTCGCGGTCTCGGCGGGCGACGGCGCCGCGGTGACGCGCAGCTTTGTGGCCGGCCGCGACGACAGCACGCTGTACGCCGTCGATTCGCGCCGCGGCGGCGAGGGCTTGACGGTGCTGGCCAGCTCCCGGCTGCCGTCCCCGATCCGCGAACTGGGCACCGACGACACCAGGATCTACGCGGCCACGGACCACGAGGTGGTGGTACTCGAGACGGCCAGCTTCACCGGCTTCCCGGCTCGCACGATCCCGGTGATCCGCGTCATCGGCTACCGGGCGGGAC